>NZ_LJOU01000022.1:0-59185 GCF_001672085.1 Anabaena sp. AL93
TTTTCCTGGTATGCGTTACCTTGATTGTCGTAAATTACGTTACTGTCAAAAATAGGTTCGTTATTTTCACCCTTAGCATATCCAGAAATATTGATACTATCTGTCTCGTTTATCTGAATAAACCCAGCAGAACCCTGACCATAGGTACTAGTAGAAATCACACCACCATCTTTCAGGTTTAAATTAGAGGTGTTTATATCAATAAAACCACCATTACCCCTACTAGCAAACGTTTTTACCTCACTCTCAATCCTAGAAGAAGCAAGTTTGTTTTCCTGGTATGCGTTACCTTGACCATCTATTAAGGGAGAAGAAGAGTAAAAAATAGGTTTGTTATTTTCATCCTTAGCATATCCAGAAATATTGATACTATCTGTGGCGTTTATCTTAATATCCCCAGCATAACCCTGACCATAGGTACTAGTAGAAATCACACCACCATCTTTCAGGTTTAAATTAGAGGTGTTTATATCAATAAAACCACCATTACCCCTACTAGCAAACGTTTTTACCTCACTCTCAATCCTAGAAGAAGCAAGTTTGTTTTCCTGGTATGCGTTACCTTGATCATCTATTAAGGGAGAAGAAGAGTAAAAAATAGGTTTGTTATTTTCATCCTTAGCATATCCAGAAATATTGATACTATCTGTGGCGTTTATCTTAATATCCCCAGCATAACCCTGACCATAGGTACTAGTAGAAATCACACCACCATTTTCCAGGTTTAAAGTATTAGTCTGGATAAAGATCAAACCACCATCATTTTGTCCAGAGTCGCTAAATACATCACTAGATATCCATCCTCCATTTTTCACTGTGACATCATTGGAGGAATAGATGTTAATATTTCCGGCTATACCAAATGTATTGCTATTATCGTTATAAGCATCAGTAGAAATGAAACCACCATCAACAATTAAGTTAGAAGTCTCAATACGGATATCCCCAGCATAACCCGTACCGCCACTTAGTACGGTACTCTCAATCAAAGCACCTCCAGAAATATTGATCTCATCGGCTTTTATATTAATTTGACCAGCATAACCCGTACCAAGGAAACCTACATTGTTTGATACAGACGAGTTATGTAGAGTAAATAATCCAGAATTATTAATCTCAATATCCCCCGCTTGAGCATTTGCTGAACCGGATAAAGCGTCTATTCCTGCAATTAACCTACTATTTTCCATTGTCAAATCGTCAGAATTAATAGTGATGCTACCACCACCACTAGCGCTGACATCTATAAAAGCATTATTGGTTAAACTGACATCCCCTCCTTTTAATATTACCTGACTTCCCCTTGAGAGAATCCCTCCATTATCAAAAATCACTTTCCCAGAACCGGCATTTAACCACAGGATTTTGTCTTGAGGAACACCCAAACCAGAACCAGAAAGATTAGAATCTTTTACGGTGATATCCCCAGGATTATTGCGGAAACCTAACCCTACAGGAATATTCACAGTTAACAACGGTGGCGCTGTGGGATTAGTGGTAGTAAATTGATAATTATCAAAAATAATTCTATCCGCAGTGGAGGCGACAAAAGAACCTTTGACATCTAACTGAGCATTTGGACCAAAACTAATACCATTGGGATTAATTAAAAACAGGTTAGCATTACCTAACACCCCTAAAGTTCCGAAAATATTTGACCGACTGCTACCAGTAACCCTGGTTAAAATGTTGTTAATATCAGCAGGGTTACTAAAATAAACTCCCCTACCAGCATCTACATTAAAATTAGTGAAACTGTGAAATAAATTAGTACCACGGGTTGCTCCTCCCTCGATGATATCACTGGTAAGTCCATTAACAGTATCACTTCTGGTAGTAGAACCAACGGTATTATCTGGTGTCAGTTGCGCCTTAACTATCCCAGGATTAGCAGCGACAATTAAGCCAGTGACAATCTGTAATATTAATTGTTGAATTAGGGTTGTTCCAGATAGGTTAAGCTTCATAATCTTGACTCCACAGAGAAGTATAAACGGTTTTCTGATGATGTTTTATCCTGAGAATTCAGATCAATTAGAGTATGTCCCCAATCAATACGAGCCTTGAGTTGATCTGATTTCCACTGTAAACCCAGACCAGCACCGACCAAAGAGCCATCTTTGTTGGTATTACCAGGATTTATATTCTTAGTGTTACCACTACTCCATCCCGTGCCAAAATCTACAAAGGGAATAAGAGATAATCCACCTTGCTGATTGACTCTACGTATAATAGGAAACTGAAATTCTGTAGATAGTAAGAAGCCATTATCCTTTAATAAAGCATCCTGACGATAACCCCGGACGCTGGATAATCCCCCTATACCAAACTGTTCTAGAGGTACAAGACTCTCTTTGCTCAACTGTAAGTTAGAACGCACTGTCAGTAACATATCATTTTGGCGATTTAAAGAACGTACGTATTGTCCCTGTCCACGCCATGCGAAAAAACGACTATCGGGAATACCGTTATTATTGGTAGTAGCATCCAATATCCCTAGTCCAAAATTAAATTGAGAATAAAGACCTAGTACAGATTTTGAGTTGCGTGTCACCCAATTTTGAGAAAAGGCAATTTTAGAAATGCGAGTTTCACCGTTGTCATTTGCACCAATAGACAAAGGAAAACCGTCTGGACCAAGTTTAGTTTTACTGATTTGTCGGGAAAAGGCTAGACCTAAACCCAATTCTTGACTAGGAGTTTGCCATAATGGTTGATTAAAACCTACTTCGTAGTAACTGGAGTTACCAGTAATATCTAGTTGATCAAAGGGTGGTTCTGTGACACTAGTTCTGGTGACTCCTCCAGAGACTTTAATTGTCCCATTGCGGGGATTTAGTGGTAAACCATAGCTGACATCTAAGGCGTTGCTACCATCGGTGTTAGAGTAACTAAGACTAAAACTATCACCCCAACCAGACAGATTATTGTCGGTAATTGTCGTTCCCCGTCGCCAACTACCGACACTGGGAGCGCGGCCGTTATTGGTGAAAATATCAATATGAAAGGTATCTGCTTCTTTGACCGTAACTTCTAACACACTTAAATTCGGTCGCACTCCCTGTGATATTTGTGCAGAAATATCCTGAATTTGTGGGTCAGTTTTCAGCAGTTGTAAAGCCTGAAGAATGCGCTCTTGATTGAGGGGAGCTTTTGTGCTTAAACCCAACCGGGAACGAATATAATCAGGTTTTAAGCGTCGAGTCCCTTTAATAACAATATTTTCGATGCCTCCTTCAATAATTGTCACCTTAACTATTCCCCCTTGAGCGGAAATATTTTGAGGCTCAATCACCGCCGCAGAGTTGATATAACCCTGATTCCGGTACAGGCTATTTATGCGAGATTCTACTGATATTAAATCAGGAAATGTAATTTCTTGATCAATTAAATCATTGACTGCTGATCTTAATTTTTCCTGGGTAAAGGCTGTATTACCAACAAATTCAAATCCCTTGATATTCACAGTCCCCGGAATATTTTCCAAAGGAGAGGGAGTGACTGGAGAGGGTGGGGTTTCCAGTTTCGGTTCTTCTGTGGGTTGGGGAGTGGGTAGAGGGGGTTCAGGTGTCGTTAATGTGGGTCTGGTGGGGATTTGACTAATGATTGATTGTGCTTGAACAACCCCTGCATTCATCAACCCCAAGGAAAAGATCCCAAAACAAGCCATACCTACCCAAGCTGTTTGAGTGGCAGATAATACAATCGGGAAACTATGATTAGGTGGGTAAATTTTTAGGTTTTGAGGGTTTCCATGGGCGAAAATCCCTGATAGTAAGGAAAACCTGGCCGAGATGCTGGTAATATCATCTTGGCAATAATGCTGTTGCTGATAACTAACTCTCACACTGGATGCTGGCGGCAACATGGAATAACTCCCAAGTTTTTCAACACCCTCAGTATACGATGAATCGTAATTAATTTCACAAGTATTAATTTAAAATATGGTTAAAATTTATTAAATATCTTTGAGAATTAGCCTTATGTGGCTACTTTTCTTTAGTTCGCTTTTGTGAAAGGATTTACCCCCCTTAGTCCCTTGTGAAGAGTGAAAACAAAAATCCAGTTCCTATACTGTTCGGTTAACGAAAATTTCCACGTAAACAACCTATTGTATAAAACCAACAAATCATTGAAAATGTTGGGTTTCGTTCCTTAACCCAACCTACGTATTTTTGTTTTTTAGTCTTAACCGAACAGTATTGAGTCCCCTCCCCTTTACCTACGGTGTACACACAAGTTAAATTACCCCCCTTAGTCCCCCCGATGTATTGGGGGGAAACCGGAAAATCAAGTCCCCTCCCCTTTACAAGGGGAGGGTTAGGGTGGGGTAATTTAATATACCGCTCTCTCCTCTGACTTAATTAAGATCTTCCAGGATCTCCTTAACTGACTCATATCTTTTGGTAAAATCAATACTTACCATCTTATTTAAGACTCTAACCAATTCGTCATTGTCATTGATAGTTGCTATTCGTTGCCAATTTTGCAAAGTCACCTCACCTGTGGGAGATGTGTTAGCAATGACAATTAAACCCGTATTCCCATGTCTCCGAAAATCTTTGGGAGTTATCCCTGTTAAGGCTTGGATAGCGATAATTCCCAAAGCATAAATATCACTGTTTAATCTTGGCATTCCATTCAATTGTTCACCGGGTGCATAACCGGAAGTACCAAACCCGATAGTTAAATTATCTGGAGTCTGCTGTTGAGGTTGGATTTGTTTAACACCACCAAAATCAATCAAAACAATCTTATGATCTTCTTTTCGCCTGATTAAGTTATCGGGTTTAATGTCTCGGTGAATGACACCATAACTATGGACAAAAACGAGTACCTGTAAAACCTCTTTGAGGATATTGATTACCTGATCATAGGAGCAACATATCCCAGGAGTTAACTCCTTAGTCAAAGTATGACCCTCAATATATTCCTGAATTAAATAAAATTCCTGATTTTGTTCAAAGAATGCTAATAATTGGGGTATTTGTTGGTGTTTTCCCAAGGTTTCCAGAATAGATGCTTCATTATTGAATAGACGAGTAGCTATTTTCAAGTATTCTGGATCTCGTTTGGCCGGACTCATTTGTTTGACAACACAGAGAGGATTTCTGGGCCGTTGAGTATCTGCCGCTAAATAAGTTTTACCAAATCCACCACCACCCAATCTCTCAGTAATTTGATAACGTCCTTTGAGGAGGGCATTGTTGTTTAATGGTTGTCCCGTAACATAATTGATATTATTATCATCGCCATTGGTCTGATGCGATCGCAACTCTTCAATCGCCTTTGCTTGTTCCTCTAATATTCCCCTGATTTTTTGTTCTTCTTGCTTACTTGCATAATTACTGTAGGCAATTACGGCATTAGTTGTCAAAATTAAACTCAGTGCTGGAGCAATCACTGGCAACCATCCCGCTTGAGTAAAAATAATAAAATTACCAGCAAATAGAACCAGCAAGGATATAGTTTGCCCTATACCTAAGCCTAATGGATGACGAATGCGGCAGGCTAAAAATCCACCAATGACAGACCATGTTCCTATCCAGAGGAATTCACCCCAAAGAGGTAAAAACCAAAATAAAGGCTGGTTGTTTAAAACGGCGCTGAGAATCTCACTAGTAATTTGTGCATGAATTTCTACCCCTGTCATTCTCCCAGAATCGTCCGCTTTTCCAGAATTAAATGGGGTATTAAAAACATCTTTTAAACTCGGTGCTTTAGAACCTACCAAAACAATCCTGTCTTTAACTAAGTTGGGTTGAATTTTACCCGTAAGTATGTCCGTAAGAGTAACTTGTGGGGCAATCTGACGGTGAGAACGATAATTGAGAAGAATTTGGTATCCTTGGGCATCTGCATTTTCATAACCACCAGAGTGAGTTTCTAGGGGTTTAAAAACAACATCCCGTAGTTTTAGTTCTTGTTTAGTTGTTAATTCGGGTTGAATACCGCCAACTGCTAGATATTTTGTGGCTAATTGCCAGCTTAAGGAATAGGGAGTTTGGCATTTATCAGACTTGTCCACATTGACTGAAATCAAATTACGGCGAATAAAACCATCAGTATCTTCCACTAGGTCACTAAATCCTACCTGTGATGGTTCTACACCTTGAGGTGAGGCAATACCAGCACTGTTACTGTCAGCGTGTTTACAGACTGGGACGATTATATCACTTTGCTGTAGGCGTTGTAGTAGTTTTTCGTGACCGGGTTGTACTGGTAAGTCACGGAAAATGTCTAAACCAATGGCTCTGGGTTGATATTGTTCTAGTTTATCGAACAACCGATCTAAAGTTTCACTGGATAAAGGCCAATTCCATTTTTGCAGGTCTTCTTCCGTTATACTGATGATTAATAGTCGCTGATCTGGACCTTGATCAGGAAGTAGTTGTACCATCTGATCATAGATTTTCAATTCTATGGTCTCTAATACTTGCAGTTTCTGAAGTCCTATAACTAAGACTGTAACCGCACCACAAATAATCACTGGTTGGTTTCGGAATTTTAGGAAGTTTGACAACATTCTCATCAGTTTATTGATGATATTGGAGTCATTTAAAATAGTCCTTTCCATACTTTTTCAACTTAGAAACGATACTTAACTAGCTTGAATATATTTGAGCGGAAATCTGGAAAAGTTAAGGCGTTGCATAATGGCTACATTTCTACAACGCTTATATTAGACATCTCCAGAAATTAAATGTGCGTATCCTAGAACTCTTGTAGAGACGTTCCATGGAACGTCTCTACATTCTTTTTTGGAGATGTCTACTGTATAACCGATCTGGCATTACTATAGAGTATAATATATTGAAGATGGTTTTGTGTAACCAACTCAAAACTCTTCAAATACCTTCTAAGGGACTTCCAATTAAAAAAATACCCAAAAATTTCTTGTGGTGCGGGGCGAAAAGCCCGCTAATCATCAAGGACGGGCAGGATGCCCATCCCACAAAATTGGGTAATTTATTTTTTGGTGTTCCCTAAAACCCCTCTCCAAACCTCTCCTTTGCACCTCTCCCTAACCCTCTCCTAAGAGGAGAGGGAAAAGGAATAATATTTAATACTGGAGAGGCTTTGAACCTTGTTCTTTGTATGATAAAAAAGTCCAGCTTCTAGTACAAAACGGCGTAAATAAACCAACCATTCTAAATCCTCCAAAAGCCTATACTGTCTTCATTTTGACTTTTGACTTTTGACTTTTGACTTCCGCCTTGCGGTACTAGCCGTTTTGAGTATAAGTCCTAATAATGATCAAAAAATTAAATCTTTTGCAAATTATCTGCATTAATATAGATGGTGTAATTAGGCTGTATTTATTGTATAGCAAGCAATACAGCTATAAAAATATCATTAATAATCGAAAACTTAAAAAAATATAAATTGCATTTTTACTCTAAAAAAAAATGATAGGTTGTATACAGAATTGAATTTCGCACGTATTTGGAGTAATCGGGTTGATTTTACTCCAGTTTTTTAACCTCAAATCTCTGAATAACAAGAGTTTCTAGGAGAATTTCCAGGAAAGTTGAGTACAGTCGAATATCAAGAAAATTCGCTAAAAATATAGCCAAAACCCTTACAGATATTGAGTTTGAGATGAGTACAAAGAAATCCTGAACCCCTAACTATAAATACTCGTACCCCTAACTATAAATACTCGTACCCCTACCCGAAAAAATCTTTTTTAATTTTTGTATCGTTGCAATGCAAGGATTTAAGGATTTGAGTACAAACATAATAAATCCAATAAGTTCTATCCTGGTGTAAACCAAGGAGGGCAAAAAAAAGGGCTGCTATAAATCATTTATCGCCAATCACTTAACGCTCCTTAACAAAACCAAGTTAGCAGTCAAAAGTGAGTGGAGGGATGAGATTAGCACCATGTCTAAAATCATTTAGATATTGGCAGTATTGACAGCATCTCCCACAGTGGCTCTCAAGTCCACCTCCAACAGCGAAATTCAATGACACTACCTGCTACAGATATTCTCACCTCCGACTTTCAGAATGCCATTATCGCCCCTGCTACATCTGCTGCTTGCGGTTGCGACAGCACCACAACTCCAGAAATGGATGAAAAACTCATAGAACGCATTTCTAAACACCCATGCTATAGTGAAGAGGCTCATCATCACTATGCACGGATGCACGTTGCCGTTGCTCCAGCTTGCAATATTCAATGTAACTATTGTAACCGCAAGTATGATTGCGCTAACGAAAGTCGTCCTGGAGTAGTGAGTGAATTACTCACACCGGAAGAAGCTGCCCATAAAGTGTTAGTAATTGCCGGAAAAATTCCTCAAATGACTGTGTTGGGAGTTGCTGGTCCTGGTGATCCTTTAGCTAATCCAGAAAAAACTTTTCGGACTTTTGAATTAATTGCCGATAAAGCACCAGATATTAAATTGTGCTTATCTACTAACGGTTTGATGCTAACAGAACATATTGATCGCATTAAACAATTAAATATAGATCACGTTACTATCACTCTTAACACTATTGACCCCGAAATAGGTGCAGAAATCTATTCTTGGGTTCACTATAAACGCAAACGTTACAGAGGGGTTGAAGGCGCAAAAATTCTTCTAGAAAAACAATTGGAAGGATTGCAAGCTCTCAAAGAAGCTGATATCTTATGCAAAGTTAATTCTGTGATGATTCCGGGAATTAATGATAAACATTTGGTAGAAGTTAATAAGGCTATTCGTGAAAGAGGCGCATTCTTACATAACATTATGCCGCTAATTTCTGCACCAGAACATGGGACTCATTTTGGTTTAACTGGTCAACGTGGACCAACAGGAAAAGAACTGAAGGAAGTCCAAGACAATTGCTCTGGTAACATGAAAATGATGCGCCACTGTCGCCAGTGTCGAGCCGATGCGGTAGGATTATTAGGAGAAGACCGTAGCCAAGAATTTACTAAAGATAAGTTCATGGAAATGGCTCCAGAATATAACTTTGAAACCCGTCAAGAAGTTCACGAAGGGATTGAGAAATTTAGAGAAGAAATTAAGGCTGCCAAAGATAAAGCATCAACTGGCAAAAAATCTGCTAATAGTCCTAAAATCTTAGTTGCAGTAGCAACAAAAGGTGGTGGATTAGTTAACCAACACTTCGGACACGCGAAGGAATTTCAAGTGTATGAAGTTGATGGAAATGAAGTCCGTTTTGTTAGTCACCGCAAGATTGATCAATATTGTCAAGGTGGTTACAGCGAAGAAGCTACCGCAGATAATATAATGAAGGCGATCGCAGATTGTAAAGCAGTCTTGGTATCGAAAATAGGCAATTGTCCCAAGGAAAAACTAGAAGCAGCAGGAATAAAAACTGTTGAAGCCTATGACGTAATTGAAAAGGTTGCTTTAGAATTTTACGAGCAATATGTTAAGGCTAACGGGTAATAGGTAATGGGTAATAGGAATGGGTAATATGTTCCAATCACCAATCACCAATTACCAATCACCTATTACCTCTTCACCAATTCCCACAAAGGTAAATAATCATGGCTTACGAAATTACTAGCCAGTGTATTTCCTGCAAGTTGTGTTTATCTGTTTGTCCTACCGGTGCAATTCAAGAAGTTGACGGTAATTACTGGATTGACTCGGAACTTTGCACAAATTGCGCTGGTAGTATTCACACCGTACCTCAATGTAAAGCCAGTTGTCCTACTGTTGATGGTTGCATTAAACAACCTAGTGATTATTGGGAAAGTTGGTTTGCTACTTACAACCGTGTGAGAGCAAAGTTAACCAATAAGCAAGACTATTGGGAGAATTGGTATAAATCTTATTCCCAAAAGATTGCCCAACAATTGCAAAAGCATCAAGGACAAATAGTTATATAGGTGACAGGTAACAGTTAAGAGGAAATAGGGAATATTTATATTGATCTTTCTTCTGAATTTCTGACTCCTGTAAGGGCGAAGCATTGGGAAAATAGTCTTGGACAAAACCGATAATTTATCGCCCGAATGCTTCGCCCCTACTTTATACTTTTATATGGAAAATCATGCAAAATAATTGTATCTATCTTGATAATAATGCCACCACTAAAATAGATCCTCAAGTTGTTGAGGCGATGATGCCTTATTTGACGGACTATTATGCTAATCCTTCTAGTATGCACACTTTTGGTGGACAACTTGGGAAGGCTGTAAAAACAGCTAGAGAACAAGTAGCTGCTTTACTGGGAGCAGATGAATCAGAAATTGTTTTTACCAGTTGCGGAACTGAGGGTGATAATGCTGCTATTCATGCGGCGTTATTAGCTCAACCTGAAAAACGTCACATCATCACTTCCCAAGTAGAACATCCGGCAGTTTTAAATGTCTGCAAACAATTAGAATCTAAAGGTTATCAAGTTACTTATTTGTCAGTAAATGCTAAGGGACAAATAGATTTGAGTGAGTTAGAAGCTTCTCTAACTGGTAATACTGCTTTGGTGACAGTAATGTATGCCAATAATGAAACCGGCACTATCTTTCCAATTGAAGAAATTGGTGCTATGGTTAAGGAATACGGCGCTCTCTTCCACGTTGATGCAGTGCAAGCGGTAGGTAAAATATCCTTGAATATGAAGACCAGCACCATAGATATGTTAACTATATCTGGTCACAAAATTCATGCTCCTAAAGGTATTGGTGCTTTGTATGTGAGACGTGGGGTTCGTTTCCGTCCTCTATTAGTTGGTGGACACCAAGAACGAGGACGCAGAGGCGGTACAGAGAACGTTCCGGGAATTATTGCTTTAGGAAAAGCTGCGGAATTAGAACTGTTACATTTAGAAGAAGTAACTCAGAGATTAACAAAGTTGCGTGATTATTTGGAACAGTCTCTTCTAGCTAAAATTCCTGATTGTGAAGTAAATGGTGATGCCAAAAATAGATTACCAAATACTACGAATATCGGGTTCAAATATATTGAAGGTGAAGCAATTTTGCTTTCTTTAAATAAGTACGGTATTTGCGCTTCCTCTGGCTCTGCTTGTACTTCTGGCTCTCTAGAACCTTCTCATGTTTTACGAGCTATGGGTTTACCTTACACTACTTTACATGGTTCGATTCGCTTCAGTCTTTCTCGCTACACAACTGAAGCTGAAATTGATCAAGTAATTGCCGTAATGCCAGAAATTGTTGACCGTCTTCGAGCTTTATCTCCCTTCAAAAATGATAATGCTGATTGGTTACAACAACAGTCAATGGTCAGTAGTCATTAGTCATTAGTCATTAGTAGTTAGTCATTAGTCAGTGGTCAGTTTTCATTTACTACTAACTAATGACAAATCACCAATCCAAAATCTAAAATCCAAAATCTAAAATTAACTATGTGGGACTACACTGATAAAGTATTAGAGTTATTTTACGATCCTAAAAACCAGGGTGCAATTGAAGAAACTGGCGAAGCTGGTGTGAAGGTGGCAACCGGTGAAGTAGGAAGTATTGCTTGTGGTGATGCTTTAAGATTACATTTGAAAGTTGAAGAAGCAACAGATAAAATTCTCGATGCTCGGTTTCAAACTTTTGGTTGTACTAGTGCGATCGCATCTTCGAGTGCTTTAACTGAAATGGTCAAAGGTTTGACTTTAGATGAAGCTTTAGGAGTAACAAATAAGGAAATCGCTGATTATTTAGGTGGTTTACCTGAAGCAAAAATGCACTGTTCTGTTATGGGTCAGGAAGCTTTAGAAGCTGCCATTTATAATTATCGTGGTATTCCTCTAGAGGCACATGACGATGAAGAAGGTGTCCTCATCTGTAGCTGTTTCGGAATAACTGATGCTAAGATAAAGAAAGCAGTTGCACAAAACAATCTCTTCAGTGCAGAGCAAGTAACAAATTATGTAAAAGCTGGTGGCGGATGCGGTTCTTGTTTAACGAAGATTGATGATATAATAAGAGAAGTAAAGCAGGAAGCCGCCAACAAAAATCTCTACAACTACAGGGCAAACGCTAAAACAGAAATTCTCAGTTCAGAGCCACAAAGACCACTAACTACAGTTCAAAAAATTGCTCTGATTCAAAAAGTATTAGATGAAGAAGTCCGACCCGTTTTAATCGCCGATGGGGGAGATGTAGAACTTTATGATGTCGAAGGCGATAAGATTAAAGTCATTCTTAAAGGTGCTTGCGGTTCATGTTCTAGCAGCACAGCCACTTTAAAGATTGCGATTGAAGCGAGATTACGCGATCGCATCAGTAAAGAAATTATTGTCGAAGCAGTTTAGAAATTAGTCATTAGTCAGTGGTCATTAACAAAAAATAACTGACAACAAACAAAAATCCTACAACCCAATAAACACCATGAACACCACCAAATTTTCTGTAGAGCGATCGCCTCCATAGATAGCGACGTTCTACAAACGCTCACCGCCGTAGAACTTGGCCGTGAGAACCAACAAAACCACCAATCAACTAATTCTAGGAAACACGAACAATGACTGAAGAAAAAATTAGACAGATAGCTTTCTACGGCAAGGGCGGTATCGGTAAATCTACCACTTCTCAAAATACTTTAGCCGCTATGGCTGAAATGGGTCAACGCATTATGATCGTAGGTTGCGATCCTAAAGCTGACTCTACTCGTTTTAACAATTTGGACACCTCTCACAGCCACTGAGATTTACGCTTACCGCGAACTCCTGTAATCCTGTAATATAGATATCGTCGGTACTAGAGAAACGACAGCTATGAACCCTATTTTGCAACAAATTCAACACCATGCCGCCGCTCTAGAACAAAAAGCACGAGAGAAAACGCCTATCACTTCAAACCAAGTAAGGCGCGAAGGTTTGGCGCAAGCATTGGCGCAGGCGGTGGCGTTAAATCCTTTTGCAGAAATTGCTGATCCAGTTGTTTGGCAGCGTGAACAACGTCAAGATCGCAATTTATTCGGGAGAGACGATGCTGATTGATAGCAATTTGATTATTTATGCTACTCAGCCGCCATATTTTATTTGTATTCTTTGAGTTGCAACTTTTGCAGTTATTCAACCTTTGATTATCTTGATTAGACATTTGGAAACTCCCTAATTTGTAAATCTTCTGGAAATTCAGATAAAATTCCACCTTTTTTATCGCTGATTTTATAGGGTTGGTTATTCAATATCGGTTTAGCACCAAGTTGTTTGATAAATGGAGGAATGTTGGCTTTTTGGCATTGATTCAGCAGCGAACGTAAATGTTCAAGATGAGTAGTTCTAGCATTTGCCCCTGACTCTCCCCCTAATATGACCCAATATAGTCTGGGAGCGCATTGATCACAAATTGCCGCACCACATACAGGATAAGCATCAACACCGTATAGTTGACTTTTTTCCTTTCCGCAACCATCACAGATACCCGCACCAATGAACTCGCTTAACCATTCTGATAAATCAATGTCTTCCAGAACCGGTTCACAACTGAGAAACCGAATCTTCGCAGGGGTTTTCAGTAGATAATAAACGTCTTCAGCGTCTTTCTGTGTGCAAACTGAATACCCCAACCACAGATGATCAAATGGTAACTTGAGTTCCGTTTCCTCTAAGAATCTGCAACGCCAATTACAGGTGATCAAGATTTGTTGATTCTTTATCCTTATCGGGGAATATTACCAATTTTAAGCCCGTCGGATTTTGTTAGGGGTGATGTTGACTGAAAAGTACCTTTAAAAGGTTAATTTTTAGACGGATAGAATATGTAAATCAGCAACAGTAGGATATGTTAGCGTAACGCATAAATATTACAAATTAATCATAATTAAAAGTAAAAAGGTGCGTTAAGTAACACACCTTACAGTATCGTCAATGGTGCTTTTATTTAAATTTTAAAAATTTATCATATTGTTCGCTGTTAATAGCATTAGGCAAATAAAGACACTCATCAATAAATTCATTAACAGCATTAATATAACTACGTAATTCACTAACTCTGTCTAATAAATGTTGTCCTTCTCCTTGAATTTTTAACACCTCTATGTTTTTGTCGAATTTTTGAAGATTTTCAAGGTTTAATAAGTGTACTTCTTGGCGCATCTTATGCTCTCTTAGGTTGTTCAATTTTGATTTTAATTGTTTTAATTTTGGTGTAAGAATACTTTTGTTGATGTCAACTAATTTATCATAATCAGAGAAAATGGTAATATATTGAGGGCAGGGTTCATTTCTAATACGTTTTTTAAAATCCATAAAATCTTCGATTAAGGTATCAAGACTCATTACTAATTTTTCACTATTGCTTGGCTTTCTAAAAACACTAACTTGGCTAGAAAACTTCTTTAATACTTCTAGTTTTTCTGTCTTAGAAGATACACTTAATTCAGCTTCAAACATAATCTTATTGACTGCCGCATTGATTTCTCCATAAGTATTAACTTGATCTCGTTTTTTAACGTCAAAAATTTGTATTAATGCCGTATATTCTGCACCTGTTTTAAACCCAATAATAAATTCATCTCCAAATTTTTTTCTAAACTCTCCAGAATCAGAGGAGCTATTTAAAATATTATTAGCTTCAACTGACAATCTGGGGTTTATTAATCTGTATGCAGTATTGAATAACTGATATTTCAATAAAATATAAAGATTTTCTTCTTCTACCTGATTTACACTAAAATGCTCTCCCCTCATGCTAGCGGCTATTGACAATGGACCGAAACTTCCTTTTCCAGAAACGGAACCAGAAATATTAAACTGTTCTGCAAGCATTTTTTGATCTTTTATATATTTAAAATCAAACATATCTTGCGCTTGCATCTTCTGCGATTGTTCTTCATTCTTACTTGTATCTATTGCAGAATTTGGGCAGAGTTTTTCTTGCAAAGAATCAAAACCCATACCCAACATTTCTCCTAAGTTTAAAAATTCTCTTTCTTGCATAATAAATAAATTGCTTGTTAGATTTACATTGATGATGTATTTAGTTTATTAAACCACGAAATAAACATTATTCATTGTTAGAGGTTGTTTGAAAAGTGGTTAGTTGAGTATCAAAAATTTTAAACCCTCCTAAATCTCCTTTTTAAGGGGATCTAGGGAAATTTTGATACAACATTAGAAGTTTAAAACATCCTCTTAGAAAAGTGATCAACAATTTTGGCAAAAGTTTTGGCAAAAAAGCCTTTTTGTTTTGGAATACTTACTATAGTGTAAAATTTGTCTGGGTAAGGAACACTGTGTATTTCATAATCAGTCGTTTTATTCATTTCATTGACATGCCAATTATGGAACTTTACATACTCTATTATTTTATAATCATTTTCGTTTGTCATTTCAATCCATTTTAAAATAATCATTCTTTCTATTAGTGTTTGATAACCACGCTTGAAAGAATCATTTTCCGAAGAATATAAGGCAATTTGTTTTCTGTCAATAAGGCGATATCCTTCAATCTTTGTTTCATCCATACTATCAAGAAGCAAATAGATAAAGTCTTGTTTTGTCCCTTCAATTTGTAATGTATTTATGTTTCTTGTCGGCGAAAATGGATAAAAAATCTTGCTAATTCCAATAAAAATAACAGAAATTAATTTCTGAATAGCGCCTGATAATGAGCTAATTATATTGGTTATAATATGTGAGAAAAAAGAAATCTGCCTTGGTAAAAAACTATGCGCCTCATTCCTAATATTTCTAGAAATCATAACAAGAAGATCTTTAAACTTATTGCCATTATTTTCATCAGAATCCATTCCAAACAAAATTGCTATACCATCGACAAGAAAAGCAATTAAAAAGGCCGTAATTGCAAATTTGTCGCCACTTAATAGCTTTTCCAAGGGAAATAAGATATAACCTTCTGAGCTTTGCTGTTGTCGTTTTACACCTTCACTAATTACATCGTGAAAATCAGAAATTATTGACTTATTGTCTTTACGAATTGCTAATGCTTGCAGACTTTTAAAATCACGTTTTTCCTTCTCACTATAGTTTTTATTTTTATCATAGGTTTTGATATTTTCTTGATATTCTTTAATTTTTTTAGTATATTCTTCCAAGCGTTTTACTCTTAATAATGGCTTTAAATTTTTATTTGCTGCATTTAATTTTTCTTTAACATTCTGGCATTCTGGGATATTAATGCCTGTAATACAAGTTCTATTCCATGTCGTATCTTCTTTATCAAATTCCTGTTGTCTAGATGGATAGTCTTTTGATTCTTCAGTATATTTAGATGAATTAAAAATTTCTGTTGTGATCCGATCACTCTGTTCTATGGCAATAGTTGTTGCATTCAAGTCTTTGCCGCTAAGTCCTTTATAAAGAGAAAAGAAACTAGTATAAATACTACAAAAAGTAAGAATTATAATTAGCATCCATAAAATAGTTGGTGATTTTATGCCTCCTTTTTTACCAAATACAAGTAGCCAAAATATCATTAACTGAATACCCATACCCAAAAGTAAATATGTAGGAATATTTACTATAGGAATAACAGGAAGATCTTCGGCGATAATCTTAGCACCCTCTACTGTTGTGACAAGACTAAAACCCTGAAGAAAAAGCAATATAACAGATTTTCCTAATTCACCAAACTTTGATGAAAACGCGTCACTATCCATAACGATAACCCTGTTAGAATTGTCAGCGATTCATATATAGCTACAGTTATTTCGCTGAGTTACAAATGAGCATAACACAGCCTTCGTAGGTTTAACAACCCCCAGGAAAACGGATTTATACGGGAATTTTGTCACAAGAACTCAATAAAAAACGGAAAATATCAGAAAAAATGGGATAAAAGTCGGCTATAATGCCTCAAATACTTATCTTGTATAGTTTCAATGGATGTAAACGATGTGTTACAATTTGTGGATCGATTAATGGTTGAAGACGGCTCAATTACATATCTGCTAAAGGTTTACTGAGGCCAATCTCTATTCCTGTGAGTCGTGATTTTTGGGCGATCGCTGGTTGATTTTTTGCGGAATTGCGATATAAATGTTATGCTTAACGTAATATATAACACTTGCCTATGCCTCAAAAATATAAAGACCTATTCAAAAACTTAAATCCGTAGTTTTCTCTGTTTCCTGTTTTGCTATTTCAGAATCAAAAAACAAATCTTGATTTTCTCTAACTAAAAAAAAGAGCCGGGATTTCTCCCAGCCCAAAACCTGAAAAGAGGCGATTTCTTACCAATTTCTCTACAATGTTGTAAAATTTCTTGTTGTTGAGATTCGGAAAGATATTGTTGTAGATGTAGCATAAAGATGTCCTAAAAAAATAAACTAAATTCTCTTAGCGGTAGCTGCAATATCGTAAAGAATTTAGTAATTCATTAAAAAAAAGCCTTAATTCCTATAGGAATCAGAGCTATTAAAAATCAGAATCTATATTGTTGCTAAAATCTGACCAATTTTGTCATAGATTTCATTGTCAGAAATGCTTCTAAATTCTCTGTTTTTAACGTAATAATTACCATCAAAAATCATACATTTATCGTGATAATACAAAAATATGTATTTATCGGGATAACATGATACTAATTGTTCTAAATGTGGTTTGATCACTTCATTGAAATATTTAGTATTTTCTGCTAATTTTCTGAATGCTGCTTGAACAGGTGTTTCACCAGGTTTTCTATCAATCGGCTGTTGTTTAAATTTTCTTACGAACTTGACCATTATTTTTCTCCAGTTGTAATTAACAAAAAAGCTTCTAACCTCATATAGAGATTAGAAGCTATCAAATCAATCAATCAAATATTTAGTATGGAGGATACCCATATTCATCATCTCCATCTTCACTTTCTTTAAAGCCATTCGTTTGACTAGTCTCATAACCAAACTCTCTAGCTTTCTTAGCTGCTACTCGTTCTTGAATTAGTTTCTTCTCAGAATAATGTTCTGATCTGACACTTAATAATTCATCAACGGTAAAACCTAACTCTTGGATAAATTCAATCAATTCATCTAAAGATTTATCGTGAATTGGATCTATTTTCCATTCATCACCAAATTCTGTATTATAACCTTCTAAGCCACGTTTATAATTAGGATTATCAAGCTTATGCTGTTCCCAACTCATAACTCGAATAGCATCCAATAAAGTTAAACGTTGCTTTTCAATAACTTGAACTTCTTGTTGAGATTTTGTGACAAATTTAATAGCCATGATGAAACTCCTAAAAGAAAATAAAATGAAAGAAAAAAGAAAAGGAATCAATTGACTCCCAAAATCTCTTCGCGGTAGCGTCCATATTCAATAAAATGCTGAAATAAATATTCAATAAAATTCCTAGTAGCACTCACAATAATTTGCAAATGCTACCAAAATAAAATCACTTATAATACTCGCTATACGCCTGTTTAAACCAATCTTGCTGAATTATCCAATTCACACACCTAATAATTCCATCACCATGACATTGTAAAGGACTACACCAACAAGTAAAGATTATATTTACACCCTCAAGAACTTTAAAAATTATGTCTCTGAGAGCGATTGTTGTTTCATCAAGTATTCCCTCATTCATCCAAAGTTTAACTTTGTCGTACAAATATTTATCGAACATTTTACAACTTTCAAATCTTTCTTTCTCGCTGCTAAGTTTAAATGGATTATGTAAAGGACTTTCTTGTAAACCATAAAACTTATTAGCTCTACCAATATAAATTTTATCTTGACCAATAAAACCATCGCGTTTACCATTGATTACTTTAATCATAATTCATTTTATTTTATTAATTCAATCACTGCCAGAATTAACTAGCAGTAGTGTTACATTATCTATTCATCTTTATCATTTAGATGATTAGAAATTACTCTCACAAGACTGTCGATATTTGATTGATTAAGCATTTTATTCTTAACTATCAAATCAAATACATAAATTAACTGCATGGGGTTTAATTGTTTGAGCTTTTTAACAACATCACTCCAAACACCATTAATGATTTTATTTGACAATTCTTCAGCAAAATACCAAGCTTCTGATGCTTCAATATACATTTGATTCACCTCTTGTCTAAACTAAATTATTCAGAATTTCGTTGTTTGGTAAAAAATTACAAACTCATTGTTTCTCACTTCTAAACAAATCACAAACTAAAAGCGGTAGCAAAGAAAAATCATGTTTTTAGTTGGTGTTACTAAAAAATCAATAACACCAACTTGTTTTGTTATTACATCTGCACTAATTCAAAAACTGACTCAGCTATTAAACCTCTAACTTTTATCTCCAATGGAAAGCTAGAATGTTTAACACGCTTGGCTTCTCTGGGAGTTCCGTCGTCACCTTCAAAATACCCATTATTCAATGCAACCCATTCAGCAAAGTGTTGATATTCTGAATAAGATTTTAACCCGATATAGGTGATAAAGCTCTTGAATCCAGAATTAGAATCAGGCGATTCCTGCCAGTGAAAGCGATTACTGAAAGTTCCTACAATTGTAATGCGATCGCTCAACTTAACTACTGTATAATTCGTATAATTCCCATGAGGTGAAACACTTTTTATTTCACCTTCAATTCCTGCAAAAATGATTCTGTTCATGATAAAATATTCCTAGTTGTTACTTTCGGGAATAGTATAAATTCAACTATTTACTTGCAATTTATTTGGCTCGCTTTTTAGCGGTATATACAAAACTTTCTAATTCTAGCTGGATAGAAATTGCAGACTGTTCAAGAGAATCACTAGGATATTTTGCGGATAAGTTTCTGATTTTCTCCAAGATTTCTGCGACATCATTTTCAAGCATCTTCAACATATTACTGTCCATTGGTGGTTCAACTGCTTTAACTAATTTCATGGCTTTAAACAACAACAGCAAACTCTAAAGGCGGTAGCACAGAAATAATTTTGTTATGATTACCTGTATTGATTACTTCGCTGGAATTGGTGCGTGGGAATTGGCTGCTGAAATTGTTCAACAAATTTATGGTTATCAGATTTTTACAACTTACCAATTTGTAGAAATTCTTCCTTCTGCTCAACAAGTATTGCGTTCACACTATCCACTGATTCCTATTCACTCTGATATTAAAACTTACACACCACCGCAAAATATAGATGTCTATTTCATATGATTTGGTGCTACCGCCCTTGGGTTTTGAAGATTTTAGTTTTTTAAATATGGCAAGAAAACCAGGAAAGCCCAGAGAACTTTATGATCCTTGCAAAAATCCTCAACATTTTAATGCAAAACCAGACGTTGCAGCAGATTATTGGGAGTTGTATCAACAAGGGCTTAGTTTACAAGAAGTAGCTGAAAAATGCAATTCAACAAGAACTTCTGTTCATAATCTTCTAAAATCTCATGGGTATAAACTTAGAACTCAAAAAAGACTTCCATCTGTTATGTTTAATGGTGAAAAATACACACTAAAAACTCATGGTTATTATATTAAAACAACTCAACCGAGATCACTTTTACATAGAGATATTTGGGAGTACCACAACGATAAAATTCCTTGCGGTTTTGACGTTCATCATATTAACCATGATAAATTAGATAATAGGATAGAAAATCTTCAAATAATGACTTGCGAGGAACACACAAAACATCATCATCAACCTAAACCTGTTAGAAGGCTCGATACCGGAGAAGTTTATGAATCCGTGAAAATCGCATCTCAGAAAATTGGGATTTCAGGCGCGACTATTCGCCAATCAATCAATAAAGGCTGTAATGCTGACAATAGTAAATGGGAGTACGTTGATTAATGCAAACTTTTAAAGCAATTAGTTTATTTTCTGGAATTGGGGCATTTGAACTTGCTGCTAAATGGGTTTTTGGTGAACAATATCAAACCCTTCAATTTGTAGAAATAAATCCTATTGCTCAAAAAGTGTTGCAATCCCATTTCTTGAATGTTCCTATATGGAATGACATTTTAACTTATCATCCTCCAACACCTAAGAAACTCGGTTTTCCTTTAATTGTTGTTGGGGGATTTCCTTGTACAAATACATCAAATGCTTTGATGAGAGTAAAATTTTTAGCAAGTCTATGAATGGGCGATTACCTCCTTCGCAGAGTTATTTTTTGGTATTTTCCAAATTAAATTTCGTAATACCAAATATCCTCTTGTCTCACGATAATTCGATGCAGGGGAAGTCTATCAATCAATCCCTCCTGTTCCAATTGTCCCAGCAGACGAGTGATAGTTACACGAGTAGAACTGATCAGTGCTGCTAAATCTTCATGAGTTAGACGCATATCAATTAAACGCCCTTGTTCTACTTCTGAGCCAAATTTTTTGGATAACCATCCTAATAGTTGAATCAGCATAGTCTCTACTTTTTTATGGCTGCGAATCACCATTAATTCTTCCGCTTGTTGAATGTGATACAGCAAAGTTTCTGTGAGTTGATGCCAATCATCCACAGGTAAAACAGTGGCTTCTACTGTGGTTAAACATTCCATCCGATAGAGTTTTATTTTCGAGAGAACTTCACCAACCACATCTCCCGGACCCCATAATCCCAAAGCTACTGTTGTACCGTCTTCTAGATAAGTGTATGTCATCACAAAACCGCTTTCTATTTGCCACACAGCATTTTTTTTAACGGGCAATAGCGATCGCCTGGTGAAAATCTTTGGAGTATTGTTAGTAGATGATTGAATTAAACCTGTGTATAATGACATCAGCGTATATATTACTAATTTCCGATGTAGTAACCGTAGTATACATTATTCTTGATTTAAAAAATATTGTATTAAGATATTTTCCCGAAAATATTCAGCAATTTTGAGAATCTTGCATACAATCACCTTAAATCCGATAGAGTTATGGTATTTTATTTATTGTAAGTGTGGTACTATCACATCTAACACCCAAAAGTAAAATAATTGCGGTTAATAGCCGATAAATCTATCAATGTACAGTAGTATTTTGAATACAGATTTGAATAGTCAAAACTACGCTCTTCTGGATCTTTCTGCAAAAGTGGAATACGCACTCCTAGCACTGTTAGAACTAGCCAGCCATCACGATAAAAAAGTTCCTTTGACTATGAGTGAGATTGCCGCCAAGCAACCCATACCAGAACGCTATCTGGAACAGATTCTCACTCAAGTGCGGCGTGCGGGTTTAGTCCACAGTCAACGTGGCTCAAAAGGCGGTTTCTTGTTAATGCGTGAGCCTTGGCAAATTACTTTGCTAGAAATTGTCACCTTGGTAGAAGGTGAACGGAAAGACAAAGAAAGCTCTGAGACTCCGACGATAGAAAAAACTTTGGTTCTGGAAATCTGGGAAAAAGCTAATGCGGCTGCAATTGAGGTTTTGCGTAGCTATACACTCCAAGATTTGTGTCAAGAAAGAGAGACTCGCGCCCAAAATAATCCCATGTATTACATTTAGTTATCAAGAGGTATAGCAATGCGAATAGCCAAAAATATCACCGAGTTAGTGGGCAAAACACCCTTAGTACAGTTAAACAAAATTCCTCAAAGTTTAGGAGCATTGGCGCAGATTGTTGTCAAACTAGAAAGTATGAATCCTGCGGCTTCTGTGAAAGACAGAATTGGCGTGAGCATGATTCAAGCAGCAGAGGAACAAGGCTTAATTATTCCTGGTAAAACAACTTTAGTTGAGCCAACTTCTGGGAATACAGGCATTGCTTTAGCTATGGTTGCAGCCGCTAAAGGCTACCGTTTGATTTTGACGATGCCAGATACTATGAGTCAGGAAAGAAGACTCATGCTAAGAGCTTATGGGGCGCAATTAGAGTTAACACCGGGGGTAGAGGGAATGCGGGGAGCGATCGCTAAAGCGACAGAAATAGTTGCTATCACCCCCAATGCTTATATGTTGCAACAATTCAGCAATCCTGCTAACCCCCAAATTCACGCTCGCACCACCGCTGAAGAAATTTGGCATGATACAGATGGAGAAGTTGACATCCTTGTGTCAGGAGTAGGAACTGGGGGAACAATTACGGGTGTTTCCGAAGTAATTAAACAACGCAAACCCAGCTTTCAAGCAGTTGCAGTTGAACCAGTTAATAGTCCAGTATTAGCAGGCGGAAAACCAGGTCCACACAAAATTCAAGGTATTGGCCCCGGATTTATTCCCGCTGTTTATCGTTCAGAACTGATAGATGAAGTCATTCAAGTCTCAGATGATCAAGCGATTATCTACAGTCGGCGGTTAGCGAAAGAAGAAGGACTGTTATCAGGAATTTCTGCTGGTGCGGCTTTATATGCGGCATTGCAACTAGCTAAACGCCCAGAAAATGCCAATAAATTGATAGTTATGGTGCAGCCTAGCTTTGGTGAACGCTATTTGAGTACCGTATTATTTCAAGATACCAATGAGAATGAATGGTTAACTAAACTTTGAAAATTTAATCATTGGTGATAGAAACAATTATTTCCTCTTCTCCTTTATCTTGGTTAATATCATTTCTCTTCACCAAAAACAATAAACAAATACAACTACCAAGGAGTTTTAACGGACTTAACGCTTTACTTTTCCATATAATGACTACTCCTAAACCCATCAGCACAAATGGCACAAGATAATTACCATACTTGGTCAAAAAATCAGCTATTTTATGCTGATGGGTTAACTGATATGCTGCATAACACCAAATGCCTAACAGGAGAAAAAATAAACTGATAATTATTAAAAACCCCTCTAATTGAATGCTAGAAAATAACGGTATATAAATGCTAATATTATCACTACCATTAGCCACCGTTATCGCTGCCACAGTGTAAATTTGTGGATTTAAAAAAGATGATGTTATCTCCTCTGTCATATCAGCTAATTGTTCAGTTTCTTTATTCACTAAACTACTGATACCAATAGCAATAGGAATTAAGCCTAGTAAACCAATCCATGATTGAGGCAGAATCAGTCCACCAAATAATCCAGGTAAACTGAAGATGACGAGAATAGTAAAACCTAAATATTGACCAACAACAATTTGCCAAGGGCGAAAATTTTTATTTACTTGCGAAAAAAATACCAACAGAATCAAAATATCATCAATATTAGTTGCTATGAAAGCAACTACCCCGGTAATAATTGCTGTCAATAAATTATTCATTTTAGATAATTTCAATAGTGATTACTTAAATCATGTAGGTTGGGTTGACGGAAGGAAACCCAACATTTCCGATATCTCTAATATTCCTGGTATTTTGTTGGATTGCGCTGTCGCTTAACCCAACCTACATTTTTTTAATTGAACCTGAAACTTATGAGATTAAATTTAGTGATCCAAATATTGCTATCTTAATAAATAGTATATTTTTGAATTTTACCATGAACAAGTTTGCTACTGCTTTTACAGAAGGCATAATTGCCTTTGCTGCCACTAATATTGACGATATCATGATTCTGCTCTTATTTTTTTCGCAAATAGATCGAAATTTTCGGCGTAGACATATTTTTATCGGTCAATATCTTGGCTTTACAGCTATTATTATCCTCAGCTTACCAGGTTTTTTTGGTGGCTTAGTCATCCAGCGAGAATGGATTGGATTATTAGGAATATTACCAATTGCAATTGGGATTAAGCAATTAGTAAATCGTGAAGCAGAAAGTACAGAAGTGCAGACGGTGAATATTGAACAGAATAGCCCTCAATCTTCTTTTTTATCAAGTATTTTACATCCAAATACTTATAAAGTTGCAGCTGTGACAGTTGCTAATGGGGGTGATAATATTAGTATTTACATACCCCTATTTGCAGGTCAAGATATTGTTGGGTTAGGAATAATTTTAGCGGTATTTTTTGGTATGGTAGGGGTTTGGTGTGCTATCGCTTATTTATTAAACCGTCAAGCTAACATTAGTTGTATTTTAAGTCGCTATGGACAGGCTATTGTCCCTTTTGTATTAATTGGTTTGGGGCTATTTATTATGTATGAACGAGGGACATTTAACCTATTATTTGGACAGGTAAATTAAAAAGCTGATGGAGGTATAGATAATCATGCCTGTGAAACTAATTTCCAACTTACCATCATTAAAATGCTATAGATAATAAATCTTAGTGGACGTTGAGGGGTAATCTCACAAAGTTTAGCACCAATAAGAACTCCGGGAACAGAACCTATCCAAATAGGGATTACTAAACTCCAATCAACAGTTCCTAAAGTTAGATGTCCCAGGGATGTAAATATTAGTAAAATGGCGGCTTGAGTAATATCTGTACCCACCAATTTTCGGGCATCTAATCGGAAAAAAGCTATGATAGCTAAGGCAAACATAGAGCCTGATGAAACACTTGTCATTCCCACAGAAAAGCCTAAAATTGCGCCAATGAGTAAAGTTAGAAAACGTCCTTGATTGGTTTTTAAATTTAATTTTGGCAATTCGGGTAAGTTGATTTTGGGAAAAAATGTCATCAACAACATTTGGATTAATGCTGTAAATGTAACTATCAAAATCATGACTCCTAGTAACCGCAGTAAGAGGCTATCTAGATTATGTTCTCCACTTTGTCTGAGTTGATGTAAAACTCTTACTCCCAACAGCGAACCAGAAACGCTACCCATTGACAGCCATTTAACTATTTCTAGATCAAGGGTTTTTTGTTGCCAGTGTTTTACTCCACCGACTACTTTCATTAATGTGGCTGCAACCACATCAGAACTAATAGCAACAGAAGGTGGTACTTGAAACACAAAAATCAACATAGGAGTGATCAAAGATGCACCACCTATTCCTGT
Organism: Anabaena sp. AL93; assembly: GCF_001672085.1. Lineage (NCBI taxonomy): Bacteria > Bacillati > Cyanobacteriota > Cyanophyceae > Nostocales > Nostocaceae > Anabaena > Anabaena sp. AL93. The sequence continues at coordinate 25,621 of NZ_LJOU01000022.1, forward strand.
TAAACCCACAATGATGCCAATAAAAAAGCTGAAAGCTGGTAGTAATAAATAGTCCATACTGGTATGAGTGTAAGGTTGTTGAGAAATGAAGAAGATAAGCTTGAATAGACTCAATTTTATGAATACAAAAAATCGCTGTCTAAGTTTGTTCAGAATGACTTTTTATAAATCTTGTAAATAGACTTTTATTACTCCTGAAGGGTAATTTTTTAGCCTAAGTGTTGAAAGATACCCTAGTTTTGGCAATTTTTCATAAAACTACAGCATCTCTATCAACTTACTGTATTATAAACTCATAAATAATAAAATGTCTAGTACCAGTATCTATAAAGTTCTTTTAGTGAAGATCTTCTGATTTTTACCACTCCGCAGCCAATTATTTCTCTTGTCTGGGGCTTAATCATTTGATTCCATAGGTAGAGGTAAAGCAAAAGCTCATTGGTGTTAAGCTGTTACGCAAAATCTTCATCCCGCAAGGAACTCAAGTTCCTTGCTAATAGCGAAAGTCATCTTTTAGTGCCACAAATATTGATGATTTAGTCATCCTGACTTTGTTTTTCTCTCAGGTGGATGCTAAGTTTCGCCGCTGGCATATTATTATTGGTCAATATCTAGGTTTTACAGCCTTAATTTTAACTAGTTTGCCTGGTTTTTTTGGCGGATTAATTTTACCCCGTCCCTGGATTGGTTTATTTGGCTTAGTTCCAATTATCATTGGTATCAAGAGTTTAATGAATCAAGAAACAGATGAATTAGAGGATGCAGAGACAGAAACAAAAGTTTCTCAGGAATCGCCAATAGCGAGATTTTTTAATTTGCAAACTTATAGTGTTGCGGCTGTTACATTTGCCAATGGAACGGATAATATTAGTATTTATGTGCCGATATTCGCCAGCAGTAATTGGCAAAGTCTACTAGTAATTTTGGGTGTTTTCTTTTCATTAGTGGGGATGTTGTGTTATGTAGCACATAAGTTAACTCGCAATCAAGCGTTGGCTACGCCCGCCGAAGGCATCGCTGATATCTTTACTAAATATGGAAATCGTTTTATGCCCTTTATCTTAATCGGATTAGGTACTTTTATCTTCCTCGATAGTCATAGTTTTAGTCTCCTCAATCTTCTGTATAGATAAACGAAGTTCTCTGTTTACATCCTGCTGACAAAAATTATCTAGGCATCATAAATATAGATTAAACAAAAGGGGAATTCAAATTGAGCATATTAGCATTTTCTTTACTGGTTTGGTTGGGATCATTTAATCCATGACATACTGTAACCACACTGATACAAATGAAAATGTGTCCAGAACTGGATAATCTTTTTTGGGCAATGGTTTCAATATTGTTTTGACCACTTCTGGGAAATTCTTTAAGCGCATAATTTGATAATTCTTTATCTAGATTTTTTTAGATTGTATCAAATTATGGTACTTTTTTTTAATCTTTTCCTAACATTCAACACTTCTGGATCATTTAGTGCCGGCTTAGTCGGAGCATTAACTGGGTTAGGTGGTGGAGTCGTCATAGTTCCGTTATTAACTTCCGTCTTTGGTGTTGATATTCGCTATGCGGTTGGGGCATCATTAGTATCAGTGATTGCGACATCATTAGGTTCAGCTTCTACATATATTAAAAAAGGCTACGCTAATCTGCGCTTGGGGATGTTTCTGGAGGTAGCCACCACCATTGGCGCTCTGATTGGGGCTTTAATTACCACTCATGTAACCGTAAAAATACTTTCCTTGATTTTGGCAATTGTGCTAATTTATTCAGCATATCTGTCTCAACGCCCCAGACCAGAACAAACAGAAATTGCTCCACCAGACCCCTTAGCAGAATATCTCCAACTTAATGGGACTTACCCCACTCCTGATGGTGTAATTCCTTATCAAGTTCATGCCTTACCTGCTGGGTTCAGTATTATGTTAGTAGCAGGAGTGCTTTCTGGTTTATTAGGAATTGGTTCGGGGGCATTCAAGGTATTGGCCATGGACCAAGCCATGCGTCTCCCTTTTAAAGTTTCTACGACCACCAGCAATTTTATGATTGGTGTCACAGCCGCAGCCTCAGCAGGTGTTTATTTAACCCAGGGATACATAGATCCAGGTTTATCTATGCCGGTGATGTTGGGAGTGTTACCAGGTGCTTTTTTAGGAGCGAGAATTTTAATTGGTGCTAAAACTCAAATTCTCAGAATTATCTTCAGCTTTGTATTGGTAGTAATGGCGTTAAAAATGGTCTATAACAGTCTAATAGGAGGGCTGTAATTATGTATAAGTTAAATTCTGGTTTTCGCTGGACTTGCACAACACAGATAGAAAGAAAAGTTGGAGCTTTCACTTTTGAATTAGAGGAGCAAGATTGTGATATTCAACAGCTAGAAGAACAGCATCTCAATCATTATGATGAAAATGTTAATCATCAAAAATTCACAAAATCAGCCAATGAAAAACAATTAGAATTTTTACTTAGTAACCTCCTTAAATATGGAGTTTTAATCGCTAGTTCTATAGTATTATTCGGAGGTATATTGTATTTAATTCATCATGGTTATGAGCCTGCTGAATATCAAATATTTCGAGGTACACCATCTGAATTTCATTCCCCAACAGGTGTAGTAAATGCTGTTTTGGCAGGTAGCCGCCGGGGAATTATTCAATTAGGATTGTTGATACTCATTGCTATTCCTATTTTGCGCGTGATCATTTCTTTCTGCACTTTTCTTTTACAGCGAAATTTTGTCTATGTAATTATTACGTCATTAGTGCTTGCTAGTTTAACTTATAGCCTGGTTGGCGCATATTACTAATATTTTTCACAAATAGACGGTGTAGAAAATATTGAATTTGATCAAAAAAAACAGTATTGGTTTTGGAGAAACAAATGGACAAAAAAAGGCTAGGTATTACCCTAGCCAAAAATCCACATCAACCGCAAACTATTATTGCTATTTTCAACCAACTAGTTACTGCTAATTAAACAATTACCATCGGTTTAAAACCATTTTATAATCCCACGAACTCAGGTATTTATCAATTTTGAGTCCAGGTTATTTCCCCTGGAGAGAATGTAAATAATTTAGTTGTGGGAACTGCTCGCTTGCAATTCTACGACAATTTTGATGATGAAATATGCAAACGATGGTAATTTTTTTGGGTTTATTAGTTGGGGTAAGATCCCCGACTTCTTATTTGATGATGTCAATTAAATTATTAACCAATGATAGAAGTCGGGGATCTCCTTTTTTTAGCAAATTAATATTTTTTTCTTGGACATTTTTAACTGTTTCCAGAGAATACGTATTTGTTTATAAGCCTCTTCTGAGGAAAGTTTACCACCAGTTTGTAGACCAGAAATATAGTTCACTCGTTGTGAAAAATCTTGAAGTTGGGCATTAAATTCTAAATGTTCTGACTTCAAATCTCCATAATAAGGACTACGAGGATAAAGAAAATCAGAGAGTTCCGATAGCAAATCAGAGTATTGATTCATAAATACCTTTAGTTACTATATGCTAATTCCTTGATATCAGGTTGGGATTTATTAACAGCTTGGATAAATTCGGTTAAAACTTCTTTGAGACGTTGATCAATTTCTTCATCCAATTGCAAACTACCATCAGCTTGAATTTGAATTTGCTTATCTACTGCGTAAACTGTACTTAAAATATGCCTTGCACCTAATTCACCTAAAACTGGTTTCAAAGCATATTCTATTGATAATAAATGAGCGATTGTACCACCAGTAGCTAACGGTAATAAAACCTTACCATTCAAAGCTTTTTGAGGTAATAAATCTAAAAAAGATTTGAGTAACCCTGTATAAGCAGCTTTATAAATTGGGGTGGCAATAATTACACCACTTGCTTGTTCTAATAATGCTTTTGGTTTTTCTAAAGCTGGACTGTTATAACGTCCATAAACTAAATCCTCAGCAGGTAAATCTCGCACAGAAATAATATTTGTTTCTAAGCCTTGTTCAGAAAGAATTTGAGTTGCATATTCCAAAATTCCGTAGGTTCTAGAAGGATGAGAAGGACTACCCGCGATCGCTAAAATATAAGCCATTTGACAAAAACCTCTTGATTTAATTAATTTTTAACTAATCTACAGTTGCTACTGTTGTTTCTCTAAGTTGTTCTTTAAGCTGTTGGGGAAATTCTCGGTTAGCAACAATTTCACCAAAAGGACTTAATAATTGTGGTTCTACTGTTGGTAAATTATCCAAAGGTAAACGAGGGAAAAGCAATTCTGCTACTCGATAAGCTTCCTCTAAATGGGGATAACCAGAAAAGATAAAAGTATCAATTCCTACGTCTGCATATTCCTGCATTCTTCTAGCAACAGTATCAGGATCACCTACTAATGCAGTTCCCGCACCACCCCGAACTAAACCAATTCCTGCCCATAAATTAGGGCTAATTTCTAATGCTTCTCGACTGCCATTATGTAATTCCTTCATGCGTTTTTGTCCTTCAGAATCCATGCGAGAATAAGCTTGTTGGGTTTTAGCGATCGCATCTTCATCTACATAACGAATCAAATCATTAGCAGCATCCCAAGCTTGACTTTCAGTTTCTCTGACAATGACATGAAGACGAATCCCAAAGCTTAATGTTCTCCCTTGTGCTTGAGCTAAACGTCTCATGGAGGCAATTTTTTCTGCTACTTGTTGAGGTGGTTCACCCCAAGTTAAATAAACATCAACGTGCTTGGCAGCAATTACTTGAGCAATGGGAGAAGAACCACCAAACCACAAAGGGGGATGAGGTTTTTGAACATTAGGAAATAGGATTTTCCCTTCTTTAATATTGAGATAGTCACCTTCAAAATTAGAAATTTCACCGCCAGCAATTTCTCGCCAAACTGTTAAAAATTCATCAGTTAATTGATAGCGATCATCATGACTAAGATGCAAACCATCACCAGCTAATTCAACAGGATCACCACCAGTCACGACATTAATTAATAGTCGTCCACCAGAAATTCTATCAAAAGTTGCTGCCATTCTTGCCGCTACTCCTGGTGACATCAACCCCGGACGGATTGCTACTAAAAACCGCATTTTTTTAGTGTATGTTACCAAAGTTGAAGCCAAAATCCAGGCATCTTCACAAGAACGACCAGTGGGTAATAAAGCCCCTGTAAACCCTAATTGATCAACCGCTTGGGCAATTTGTCGCCAATAATCAAAATTCACTGAACGACCACCTATAGCAGTTCCTAGATAGCGTCCATCACCATGTGTGGGAATAAACCAAAGAACTTGCATGATATTTAAGTGTAAAACTTTGTAATCAAAAACTCAATCAATAACTACGCTAACTCTATCGGTAAACCGTACTATTTGGGTAATGACTAAGAGTATTACATAAATGGACTAAGAAAACAATACTTTTACCAAAATCAACTTTAATCCTATCGGGTATTAGTAGATTAACCCTTCAAATAACTGGGATTCCATTGCAACCAGTAGTTTTCCAAAGCTTTAGCAATTATATCAGCCAGTTTACCGAACAAGGCATAGATTACAATACTTAAAACTACAACATCAGTTTGCATGAATTCTCTAGCATTTGTTGCCATATAGCCAATGCCGGAGTCAGCAGCAATTGTTTCTGCGACAATCAGTGTTAACCACATAATCCCTAAAGAAAACCGCACACCAACTAAAATTGAAGACATTGCCCCTGGGAGAATAATTCGCCAGAATAAACCCCAAGTATTTAAACCGTAAATCTTACCCATTTCAATCAATCCGTGATCAACACTACGAATCCCATGAAAAGTGTTTAAATAAATAGGAAACATTACACCCAAAGATACTAGGAATAATCTCGCCTCATCACCAATTCCAAACCATAAAATCACCAATGGAATTAATGCTAAGTTAGGAATATTCCGCAGCATTTGCATAGATGTATCTAGTAACTTTTCTGCAATAGGAGAAATACCATTAAGTAAACCTAAACTAAATCCAATACTTCCTCCAAGTAAAAATCCAGATACTGCTCTTAGAGAGCTAATACCAATATTTTTGGGAAGTTCACCGCTTTGAGTTAATTTAATAGCAGCAGTAATAACTGCTAAAGGTGCGGGTAATATTCTGCTGGGAATAACACCAATAGAAGACAAAAACTGCCACACTACAATTATTGTAATTGGCACAAGCCAAGGTATAAATGATTGAAAATAACGATTTTTGATAAACTTAAACTGGAACTTATTTTTTTTAGTTCCATACTTTGAGTAAAAATCAGTAGCAGGAGAAGAAACTTTCATAATAATTTATTAAGTGATGAGGAAAATAATTATGGCGACGTTGAGCCGCCGTGCTAAGAATCAGAATAACTACAGGTTATTTCTTACTAATTCTTTGGGGTGTAATAGTTGCATATTGTTGAAAACTGAGAACTGAATCTTTAATGGCGATTTGTTTAGGAATAACTCCTTCTTTATAAAACAAATCGGCAATGCGTTGTTGTTCAGCAACAAGAGATGAGTTGATTGGACGTAAACGGAATGTACGTCTACGAACTACCACAGCTAAAAGTGCAGGATCAAGTTTTAGTTCAGGTGCAAGAATTTTTACAACTTCATCAGGATTAGATTCTGCCCATTCTCCTAATTTATCTACCTCCTCTAAAACTATCCGCACAACTTCTGGATTTTCCACAGCAAAACTCCGTCTAGCCATATAAAATCCGCCTTGAGTGGCAATTCTGGAAGCATTTCTTAAAACACGAGCATTAGCATTTTTTTGGACGAATGCAACAAATGGGTCCCAAGCAACCCAAGCATCAATTTTCTTTTGAATAAAAGCATCACGGGCTTCTGCTGGAGTTAAACTAACTGCTTGGATATCGCTATATTTCAAACCAGCTTCAGCTAATGCTCTCAGGAGTAAATAATGTGATGCTGATCCTTTTTGAAAAACAACTTTCTTACCTTTAAGATCCTTAACTGTCTTAATAGGAGAATCTTTTTGAACAACAATAGCACTACCTTCTCCACTACTAGGTTTACGTCCAGCAATATAAGCTAATTGAGCGCCAGCAGCTTGAACAAAAATCGGTGGAGTTTCTCCCACAGAACCAATATCAACTTTGTTTGCATTCATGGCTTCCATTAGTTGTGGTCCAGCAGGAAACGGAGACCATTCTACCTTGATACCTAAAGGCTCAAGACGCTTATCTACCACTCCTTTGATTTTCACAATATCACCAGAAGTTTGATAAGCAAGTCGGACTACTTTTGTTTTAATTCCTGCTTTATTAGTTGTATTTTGGGCTTCGACTATATTACTAGCAATTGGAACAGAAAGAAAAACCAAAGCTAATGCTGAATATTGAATAAATTTCTGTAAAACTGTGCGTCGTGGTAAGTTAAAGTTCATAATTTTATCTCCTCACTAAATTTCAATTCAAATTGTTTTATTACTGTTTGACTACAAAAACTAAAATGGGCGACTACCCGCTAAACTAATCCGTTTTAAAACTCGACGTTGATGAGGATCAAAAGCTTGGCGATAATGTAATGTAGATTGATTATCCCAGTAGACAATATCGCCTACAGACCATTGATGTTGATAATAAAATTTAGGTTGATGCAGATGATTTCTCAACAGTTCAATTAATTCCTTACCTTCTTGGGGTTGTAAACCAACAACTTCAACTTCTGTGGTGTAATCTAAATACAAAATCTTCTTACCACTCTCTGGATGTGTTCTCACCAATGGGTGGGAAAAGACAGGACTAATCAGAGGAATATTCTTATCCTCACGATATTTTCGGCGAGGTTCTCCTGGCTTATTTAAAAATGGATTATAAGTAATCAACCGCAAATCGGCAATTCGTTGTTTGCTTGATTCATCCAAAGTTTCATAAGCCAAATTGAGATTTAACCAAGAAGTATCTCCACCTTCTGATGGTACTTCTAAGGCATAAAGTAGAGAACCACTAGAAGGATAGGGTGTCCATTTATGATCAGAATGAAATGCTAATTCACCTGTACCTGTGTAACCACCATCAACATTAGAAACGGGAATTATAACTGGTGTTACTCCTGGTTGAGAAGCGAGAACTGGAACATCCTCTGGTGGGACAAATAATGAACCAAAATTAAAACTAAAGTTCAAAAACTGCTCATCATTAAGATGTTGATTTTTGAAGATGAGAATATGATAATCTCTAAGTGCTTGTTTTAATTGTAAAATTGCCTCAGGTGCAACAGATTTACTAGCATCAAAGCCAGTTATAACTGCTCCTAATGGTGCATCTAGAGGAGTAATTTGGAAATTAGTTAAAGTAAGTGTCGGCATAGTTAAAAGTAAAATTCATTCAAATTCTATAGTTTTGTCAAGAATCAATTTAAGTTTTATTCCTCTTTACTTTCTTTTCAAAAATTAAAAAGGAATAAAACCATAAAATGCTACTTTTTAGCAAGCACTTCCTTGGGAGTAATTGCAGCATATTGTTGAGGAGTTAAAAACCCATCTCTAACATTTACTTTCTTAGGTATAAGCCCCAAGCTATACCATTTATCTGCAACATCTTGTTGTTTTTTGATGACTTTTTCGTTGATTGGTACTAATGCAAAATCATATTTGTCGTGCATTTTTTCTAAAGTTGCTGCATCAAGTTGAGTTGCACTAGTTAGTAACTGAGCAATTTCTTTAGGATTCTTTTTAGACCAAACCTGTGCTTTTTGTAATTCTTCCAGAAAGATTTTAATTACTTGAGGATTTTCTTGATAGAATTTACGATTGGTAGAATAAAAGTTATTAGTATCTCTTAAACCATTACCACCATCTAATAAAACGCGACCCACTTTATTTTGTACATTTCTGGTGACAAATGGCTCCCAAATAAACCAAGCATCTACTTTACCTTGGCTAAAGGCGGCGTTAGCATCTGGAGGTGCTAAAAAAACTGAAGTTACGTCAGCAAGTTTTAAACCTTCTTTTTCCGCTGCTCTAACTGTAAGGTAATGTCCAATAGATGCTTTTTGGAAAGCAACTTTTTTGCCTTTCAAATCCTTGAACCTTTTAACAGGTGAATTGGGAGGAACTAGCAGTGAAACTGCTCTACCATCAGAGGAGTTAGCTGCTAAATATACGAGAGGAACTCCGGCTGCTTGAGAGAAAACTGGAGGTGATTCGGCTGTAGACGCAATATCGAGTCCATTTGCATTTAAAGCTTCTAACTGTTGTGGTCCAGCAGCAAATTCAGGCCATTCAACTTTATAGCCTAAAGCTCCTAATCGTTTTTCTAAAGTGCCTTTTTTCTCTAAAACTGCTAAGGCTGTAAGTTGTTTAGAACGAACAATTCGGACTACTTTTTTGTCATTACTGGCAATTAGTTTACTATTTGTGTTAGTTGTACTGCCAGTATATGAAATTGCTTGCTGTTGAGCGCTATTTTGAGGTGTATTCCAAGTGAATAACGCAGCAGATAGGACTAAACTAGAGCTAAAAGCGGATAAAGCAGAACGACGAGTGATCCGTTTGTTTTTCCATGATTTCAATTTAGTTTCCCAATTCAGCATGATTGAATTCCCCTTTTTTGTGAACATTTTCTAGTTTTGTTAAACATTTAAGAAAGTGAGGTAGAAAAAATAATCTACCTCAACACGGCATGAGGAAACCTAAAAATAACTGACAGTAATGCTTGGTAAGCAATGTAGAGAATATCAGTTATAAGTCAAATACCAAGATTGTTTAAACCCTAAGATTAGAAAAGAGAAGTTGAGAAAAGTTGGCTTTCTCTATTTTCACCAATATCACCTACTAACTCTAAATAATCTCAGAAGCATCTGTAAAATTTCTGGGTATGAACTCCGGTGTTGATCTAAATCTAAGGATAACCTAGACAACAGCACGGGCTGACTACTTGAACGCCTATCTGTACAAATTTGGCTTTTTGCAGACTTTCTATGGCGATAGTCATAATTTTTGCTCCAAACAGTTTCTAGTAATGACATTTAGGCAGATACAGAACTCAATAGGTTCTTCGGTTATTTTTATGGAAACCCTGGTTCAAAATCATTGAAAGCCCTATTGTGTAGGCATTTCATTGAAAATATGGAAATAATTGTTTATAACCCTTGTCCCGTAAGGGTTTTGTTATCATCAATCCTCAATCACCATAAAAGAGACGCAAGAGCCAGATTTCCTACTGTGCCTTTATCAACAATGCCCCTAGCTGCGTTGGCTGGGTTAGTTGAAATAGTGCTGTTTGCTAGGTTACTTCCAGCCGCAGGACCAAAGTTTGTTCCCCCTTGACCTAAAACACCCGCTGGACTATAGGTGTTAGCATAACTTAAACCTAGCCGGAAATTCTTTTTGGGGCTAAAGTATGTTACCTGTCCAAAGGCTACATATCTACCTGTAAATAAGCCATTATTAGGTGCGGGATTATCACCATTAGGCGCACTGTATGATGCACCTAATTGCCACTGTTTACTTAGGTCGTGAAGTATGGCAATTCCAGGGCCTGTATCTCCATAGTTATAGACCATATTTCGCCGGGAAAATCGAGAAATCCCGTTAGAAGCTGACCCTTCAAATGGGTTTGTTGGACCACTTAAACCAATCTCGTTTGCTCCATCAGATTGGGCAAAAATGTTAAATTGGGTCTTTTTACCAACTGGAAACCGATAACGGATACCACCAACAGAAATCTGATTTGCGCCAAAACTAGGACTGGCATTATCGGCAGTTCTACTGTCAAAAGTTCCAAAAATTCCGCCAGTGGGATTATTTGTGCTAAGTCCTGTTCCAGTTCCTTTAGGATTGGGTACTCCACCTAATGAGTTAATATTTCCACCGGAAAGTGTTAATCGTAGTTGATCTTTACCAGTAAAACTACTACTTAATATTAAGCGAACCCGCTCTGAAAATGTAATGGTGCGGGGTGCGGGTTGTTTGGTAACGACGTTATTCCCGGCTAAAACTCCACCAGCTACAAACTGCACTTCACCTTGTAGCTTAGTTGTTGTTGAAAATTGATTACCTTCTAATTCTGTGGTTCGTGCTTCTATTGTCTGTAATCTTCCGCGTAATACAGTAAGTTCGGTATTAAATTCTTCAGTTAGTCGTTGTATGCTTTCCAAATCTGTTTTTAGAGCCAAATCAGATGTAGATGCAGCAATAAGTTTGTTGACTTGATCTAAACAAGCATTTAACCCTGCGGCAAATTCATAGCGAGTCAAGGCTCGATTACCACGATATTTAGTATCAGAACCTACTAAGCAGTTATAACGTTCTATAAGAGATTTTAAGGCCTCATAAGCCCAGTCAGAGGGTTGGACATCTGAAAGCTGGGATACAGATGTAACTTGTGATTCATCTGATAAAGAGGAAGGTTCTTTTTGGGCAATTATTTGAGTAATTTTGTTAAAGTCAGGAGTATTGATGTTGACTGGTGATAAAGTCTCTTTGTTTGTTGTTTCATTTTCTCCTCTTATTTCACTAGCAGAAGTTTTTGTACTAGCTGCTAAGACTAATAGGAATACAGACATTGGGAAAGTTAGCAATAAATTACAAGCAGTTTTTTTCATTTTGATAACCTCACACACACAAAATTTAAGGCAGTCCGAAATCATCAATAATTTCGGATTTACCATAAGAAAGATAAAGGAACTTCTCAGATAGAAATTTTCGGTAATAGGTCTATCGAGACTGGTTTTGTATTCGTAATGACACAAAAGCCTATAGTAGTAACTAAATTACCCTATATTTAGATAATCCGGTAATTTGGTCAAGTTACTGTAGTTAGTCTTTAATATATACCATTATTTCACAAAAAATCTAGAATTTGAGTATTGGTGGATACATTTTTTATAATTTTAAATTAATTGCTACAAAGGGTTGTATATCTAAAATTTGTATGATAGTATGCTTTTTCAGGTGTTAACTCCGTTAAATCAGTAGATTTAGTGTAGTTTGATGAAATAGTGATATTTTTAGTTTTTGTAGCAAAATGGAATCAGGAGAATCATTTAAACATTATGAAATACAATCAACTTGGTGCAAGCGACCTCAATGTTTCAGAAATTTGCTTGGGAACTATGACCTATGGGCATCAAAATACTATTGAGGATGCACATGAGCAACTTGACTATGCTGTTACCCAAGGGATAAATTTCTTAGATGCGGCAGAAATGTATCCCGTCCCTCCTCGTGGTGAAACCCAAGGGAAAACTGAGGCTTATATTGGTGAATGGTTGAAGAAACAACAACGAGATAAATTAATTGTAGCTACTAAGATTGCTGGTCCGGGTCGTCCTTTTTCTTGGTTGAGGGGTGGAAATAATAAAGTTGACCGTGATAATATTACACAGGCAGTAAATGATAGTTTGCAGAGATTACAAACTGATTATGTAGATTTGTATCAAATTCATTGGCCTGATCGTTATGTTCCGACATTTGGACAAACAAGTTATAATCCAGAATCAGAAAGGGAATCTGTGCCTATTGCGGAACAGTTACAGGCTTTTGCTGATGTGATTAAAGCTGGGAAGATTCGCTATTTGGGTTTAAGTAATGAAACGCCTTGGGGGGTGAGCGAGTTTGTTCGCATTGCTAATGATTTGGGATTACCTAAAGTTGTGACAACTCAAAATGCTTACAATTTATTAAATCGTAATTTTGAATCAGGTTTAGCTGAAGTTTCTCGTTATACAGGTGTGGGTTTGCTGGCCTATAGTCCGCTGGGTTTTGGGTTTTTGACTGGTAAGTATATCGAAAACCAACAATTAGAAAATACGAGAATAACTCTATTTTCAGGTTTTGGACAACGGTATTTAAAACCCAATGTCCAAGAAGCGGTGAAGGCTTATGTGGAGGTTGCTAAAAAGTATAATCTGTCACCAGCTCAATTAGCGATCGCATTTGTCAAAAGTCGTTGGTTTGTGAAAAGCACAATTATTGGCGCAACAACTTTGGCACAATTGCAGGAAAATATAGATAGTGTCAATGTGGTTTTAGATCAAGAGATTTTCGCGGAATTGGATGCAATTCATACTCGTTATCCTAATCCAGCACCTTAACCAGATTTTGTAAAAAATACAAAGCGGGATTCTCACCTCACTTAATAAGTAGCTTGACACAATTAAATATAAAACCTCTCCCTAACCCTCTCCTACAAGGAGAGGGAAAAGGAATAAATCTTGATACTGGAGAGACTTTGACTCCCCCTTCCCTGGTAGGGAAGGGGGGTGGGGGGTTAGGTTTGTATTATATTTTTTAACGCCCACTTACTTATTAATGATAGTGAGAGTTACTTTATGAAAAAAAATGTTATTATCTAACTCTGTTAATTTTACTGATATACAAGCAGCGCAACAACGACTTTTGGGTATTGCTCATCAAACACCAGTAATTACTTCTAATACTTTCAATAAACTGACTAAAAGCCAAGTATTTTTTAAATGCGAAAACTTTCAACGGACAGGAGCATTTAAGTTTCGTGGTGCTTATAATGCCTTAGTCCAATTATCAGTAAAGCAGAAAATAAAAGGGGTGATTACCTATTCTTCAGGAAATCATGGACAAGCGATCGCTCTTGCTGGCAAATTACTTAACATTCCCACAATTGTAGTTATGCCTGATGATGCACCGATAGTCAAACAAACTGCAACTCGCGGTTATGGTGCTGAAGTCATTTTGTATAACCGTGAGACAACTAACCGGGAAGAATTAACCAAAAATCTCGCAGCAGAACGCGAATTAACTTTAATTCCCCCCTATGATCATCCTCATATAATTGCTGGACAAGGTACAACTGCATTAGAACTAATTCAGGAAGTTGGACAACTAGACTACTTATTAGTATGTTGTGGTGGTGGTGGATTAATTTCTGGTTGTGCAGTTGCGACAAAAGCAGTTTTACCTAATTGTAAAATAATCGGTGTAGAACCGGAATTAGCCGATGATGCTACTCGTTCCTTTTATACCAAAACCTTGCAAACTGTCCACAATCCCCATACCATTGCTGATGGTGTCCGAACTCCCAGTTTGGGTAAAATCACCTTTCCCCTAGTCTTGCGATACGTAGATGATATGGTGACAGTATCGGATGCAGGCATAATTCGCACCATGTTCTTGATTTGGGAACGCTTAAAAATCGTTGTTGAACCCACCGGAGTCATAGCCGCAACAGCATTATTAGAAGGTGTAGTTAAAGCACCGGGCGCGAGAATTGGCGTAATTATCAGTGGTGGAAATGTAGACTTATTGCAAGTTAGTCAATTGAAACAACTTAATCATCTTTTGCATTACTAGATAAATAATTATCTAACTACTTGATTTTCCCCAAATTGATATGGTAGTCTGTGTTTATATTTAATCTACGGTTTTTTGATAGACTTACCGTATTTTATGTTATAGTGATCAAAGACACTGTTGAGAATCTGAATTTTTAGCAATCGGAAATTTTCTTTTATGCCAAAAGATTGGTTAGAATGGCACGATCTTTACAATAGCGAAGCAAAATTGCAGCAACGCCTAGAAATCGTGCAGGAATATATTTCCTATAGTTTGGATAACTCCCCAACAGGGGCTATTCGTGTAGTTAGTGCTTGCGCTGGTGATGGACGAGATTTATTAGGAACATTAGCAAATCATCCTCGCGCTAAAGATGTATATGCAAGATTAGTAGAAATCAATCCTGAGTTAGTTGAACGTGGCCGCGCAACTATAGAATCATTGGGTCTAACAAAACAAATTGAGTTTATCAACGGTGATGCAACTGCTGCTGCTAATTATTTAGGAGCAGTACCAGCAGATATTGTGATTGTCTGTGGGATTTTTGGGAATTTAGCTGATGAAAATGAACTCAATCGTTTATTAGGAAACTTGAGCTTTTTGAGTAAAAAAGGTGCTTTTGTTCTCTGGACTCGTGGACATTCTAACGGTATTGCTTATTCAGAAACCGTGCGTAAATACTTCCGTGATTTTGGATTTGAAGAAGTTAACTTTAAACTCACAGCCACAGGAGATATGGGAGTAGGGATTCATCGTTATTTAGGTGAAAATTTACCTACACCCAAAGAAGAACAACTATTTGTATTCTCTGGCGTTCCAAATAAAGCGAGGTAACAAATGTCCATTACAAGCACTACCATATCTAATTGGGATCAATTATTAGAAAGCGCTCGACAAAATACCCCCGCCCGTCGAGTCAAAAGACCAGGACAAGCACCTTCTACTGCTCCTATTCCTAGCAGTTATCATAAACTTCCGACTAATATAAAACCACCAGTATTATTATATAGAGATAGTAACTCTTGGTGTCCTTTCTGTGAACGAGTTTGGTTTGCGTTAGAAGAAAAACAAATTCCCTTTGAAACAGAATTTATTGATCTGAGTAATAAACCGAAATGGTACACAGATTTAGTGCCAACAACTCTTGTTCCCGCAGCAAATATTGAGGGCAAATTCGTTTATGAATCAAAAGATATTCTTTTAGAATTGGAAGAACACTTTGGAGAAACATTGTTACCTGAAAATCCCGAAGAAAATGCTCTTGCTAGACAATGGGTTGAAGATGCAGAAACTAATGGTTTTCGGGATATTGCCTATAAATTCTTGAGACAACCTCCAGAAGATGCTAAAGAATTATCAAATTTAGAAGCAGAATTTGAAGCTAAATTAGATGAAATTGAGAAAACTTTAGGGAGATACCCAAAACCCTATTTTTTATCAACATTTAGTTTGGTAGATATTATGTATAGTCCCCATTTAGATAGATTGGCGGCTAATTTACCAGTATATAGAGGATATCACATCAAAGGAAATCCTCGTTTTCCTCTCATCAATGTTTGGTTTGCAGCACTTAAAAAACGTCCTGCTTACAACAGAGTTAAATCAGACAATATTACTAATAATTTACTTTTACGCCGTAGATTTGGTGTAGAACCTATTGGTAATCCCTTACCTTTAGATTTATTTGATGCTGAATTTACTGAATATCGGGCTGAAGCAGCAGAAAGATTAAGTGATAATCGAGAAACTGCTATTGGCGATATTCTCAAAAATTCAGGAGTTCAATCTTTAGGTGATATCTCAATAATCAAAGAAATTGTTGATTTTCACCTCAGACTATTAGCTGATTATCTCCTTAATGGTAATAACGAACTATTACTAGGAGGAAGAACAGGTGGAAAAGAAAGTATAGATCCAATTATCGCGGCTACAGGGGCTATTACACTGGCTTATGTGAGAAATAGGATTTGTGCGCCACGAGATATGAGTGCTGGTGCTGCAACTGCATTGCGAGCCGCAGCAGATAAGGTTTTAGCATCTATTTATTGATTTCATTTCATCCAAAGAGGAATCAAAATGACTGATTTTAAAAAGGTTAATGATGATTTGAGTATCGCTGGACAAATTTCTGCTGAGGAATTAAGAAAATTAGCAATTGAGGGTTTTAAATCAGTTTTGAATTTACGTGATCCTGATGAAAATGGTTTTTTCCATGATGAAAAGCAAGAAGCACAAATTGTAGGATTGGAATATACAAACATTCCTTTAAATTCTCAAGCACCAAATCAAGAATTAACAGCAGAAGCAATTCTAGAAATTGATCATTTACCCAAACCAATTAGCTGCTTCTATTACTGGTGTAGAAATTCAAGTTGATGGTGGAAGTACACCAGGAGTTTAAGTTATTGCGTAGGTTGGGTTAAGCGACAGCAACCGAAAATTTTCAGAATTTTGTTGGGTTTCCTTCCGTCAATTAATATTACAAAAAAGAGGAATTTCCATGACTCAGAAACAATTATTTTCCCAAGATAGCGATATTGATCAAACCTTATTAGCTGATGTATTAGTAATTGGTGGTGGACCTGCTGGAACTTGGTCAGCTTGGAGTGCTGCTAATGGTGGTGCAAAAGTGGTTTTGGTGGACAAAGGCTATTGCGGTACAAGTGGTTGTGCTGCGGCTGCCGGTAACGGTGTATGGTATGTTGCACCAGAACCCGATAGTCGAGAAGCTGCAATGGCTTCTAGGGAAGCATTAGGAGGATTTTTATCTAGCCGTGATTGGATGCAACGGGTACTAGATCAAACTTATGCGAACGTAAACCAATTGGCTGATTGGGGTTATCCTTTCCCTACAGATGAAGAGGGTAAACCCTATCGGCGCAGTCTGCAAGGACCAGAATATATGCGTTTGATGCGATCGCAAATAAAACGGGCAGGAGTGAAAATTTTAGATCACAGTCCGGCTTTGCAGTTGTTGGTAGATGCAGAAGGGGCTGTAGCTGGGGCGACGGGGGTTAACCGTCAGACTGGCGAAAAGTGGGTTGTGCGATCGCATTCAGTGATCATTGCTACCGGAGGCTGTGCTTTCTTGAGTAAAGCCTTGGGTTGCAATGTGCTAACAGGTGATGGATATCTCATGGCAGCCGAAGCGGGTGCAGATATGTCGGGAATGGAGTTTTCCAATGCCTATGGCATCGCACCTGCTTTTTCTTCTGTCACCAAAACCTTATTCTATAATTGGGCAACTTTCACCTACGAAGATGGTACACCCATCCCCGGTGCTGGTTCACAAAAAGGGCGTTCTGTCATTGCCGAAACTTTGATAACTCAACCAGTTTATTGCATCATAGACAAAGCCTCAGAAGAAATGCAGGTAACAATGCGTTTATCCCAACCCAATTTCTTCCTACCCTTTGATCGTGCAGGTATTAATCCCTTTACTCAACGTTTCCCTGTGACTCTGCGGTTAGAGGGAACAGTTCGAGGTACAGGTGGCATTAGAATTACTGATTATACTTGTGCTACTTCTGTACGTGGACTTTATGCTGCTGGAGATGCAGCCACAAGAGAATTAATCTGTGGTGGTTTTACTGGTGGCGGTAGTCATAATGCCGCTTGGGCGCTATCTTCAGGGTATTGGGCAGGACAATCTGCGGCTACATATTCCCATAATTTAGGTGTGGAAGGAAACCAACGTCCAGTTCAATCCGTAGGTGGCGTAGGATTTATCTCTGGTAGTGAAAAACAAATTCAGAGTGAAGATATCATTAAAGCTACTCAAGCGGAAGTTTTTCCATACAATCGTAACTATTTCCGTAATGAACAAACTTTAACAGAATCATTGCACAGATTACATTCTCTCTGGGATGAAATTCGCAATAGCCAAGTTGCAGATAATAGTAATATTCTCCGCACAAGAGAAGCTGCGGGAATGGTAGCCACAGCTAGATGGATGTATAGCAGTGCCTTGGAACGCAGAGAAACAAGAGGTATGCACAAACATTTAGATTATCCAGAACAGGATACTAATCAACAACATCATTTAATTAGTGGTGGTTTGGATCAAGTTTGGGTGAAAGCTACACCTATACAGGATACAAAAGCAAAAGAACTTGTAACTGTTTAATTGTAGGTTGGGTTGACGCTCATGTTACCCAACATGATCAAAACTTTTGCTATGTTTCATTCTCCTCAACATGATCATAACTTGTGTTGGGTTTCACTTCGTTCTACCCAACCTACATCAATATTAATTTTGGATTTTTATTATGATTGAATTAGTTAGTGAATCCCGGTGCATTGAATGTAATATCTGTGTTAAAGTTTGCCCGACAAACGTATTCGATAAAGTACCAAATGCACCTCCAAGAATTGCCAGACAAAGCGATTGTCAAACCTGTTTTATGTGTGAATTATACTGTCCGGTAGATGCGCTTTATGTTGCACCCGATGTAGAACCATTAACAGGAATTAACGAACAATCATTAGCAGAAGCTCAACTTTTAGGAAGTTATCGCAAAAATATTGGTTGGGGAAAATCTCTCACAACTACAGCTAAAGAAGATTCAACATATCAATTATTGCAGAAGATGAAATAGAACATCAAAAATAATCGAAGTTATCAATTATGAAACTGATTTTACCAGTAGAAACTGCCGATGAAATTGAGCCACATTTACCTGAAGGTACTGTTGTAGTGCGTGTGGATGGTGAAGGTAATATAGATGGTGATGCCACAGATGCCGAAGTTTACTTTAGTTACTTTTATCTCAAACCTACTACTTTACATCGAGTATTAGATGCTGCGCCTTTGCTGCGTTGGCATCATGCCCCAAATGCAGGTGTAAATCATATTTTGACACCAAAATATTTGGAACGAAATTTAATTTTAACTAATGGTTCTGGAGGTTCTGGAGTACATGGTATTCCCATTGCTGAATTTGTGATTGCTTATTTATTGGCTTATTCTAAGCGATTACCAAGTTTATATAAACTACAAAATGAGCATAACTGGCAAAGAGGTTTACCAATTCAAGAATTATTCGAGAAAACTTTATTAATTATCGGTGCAGGTGGAATTGGTCAAGAAATTGCTGTTCGTGCTAAAGCATTTGGAATGCGTATTTTTGGCAGTTCTCGTCATCCAAAATCATTACCAAACTTTGATAAAGTAGTGGGTGCAAATGAATGGAAACAACTACTGCCAGAAGCAGAATTTGTGGTAATAGCTACACCTTTAACTCCAGAAACAAAGGGAATGATTGATGTGGAAATCCTGCGTTTATTCCGCCCTGATTCCTATTTAATTAATATTGCACGAGGGGCAATAGTTGATGAATCAGCACTGACTACAGCTTTACAGGAAGGCTGGATTACTGGTGCGGCTTTAGATACAGTATTTACTGAACCATTACCAGCAGAAAGTCCCTTGTGGACATTGCCAAATGTGTTTATTACACCCCATTGTTCTGGAAATACTCCTAGAGTTAAGGAGAGAACACTTGCCCTATTTCTTGATAATTTCAACCGCTATCGTCAAGGACAAACTTTACGCAATGTAGTAGATAAAACTGCTGGTTATTAGGGATTTTTATTCGTCAAAATAGGAAAACCAGATTTTTTTTGATATAATCTACGGTAAGCCTATCGAGTTGCTGTGCTTTAGTTTTTTATTGACAAGAGAATTTATCATGACATTAGCCCAAGACATTAATATTCAGATCCATCAAAAAGCATATCCTCATGTTTTAGGGAAGGTATCAGAACTAGGAGTATCCTTATTTAAGGGGACATGGTGGTATATTCATCCTTATATAATAGTTTTCAAAATCATGCTGCTTGCTTTTGCTAGTCTCAGTTTTTTATATATTCATTATTCTAGGCAAAAGCTAATTAAAATTTTCCAAAATAGCAGGGTTTCAAAAAAAGAATGACTAAGATTACAAAATTACAGGCTGTATCTTATTTAGCTCCTAATTATTTTGGACTATATCAGGAGATTACAGCTTATTTAGGTCGTGTTTTACAAGTAGAAATTGCACTACATCAAAGTAAATACGACCCCTTAAAAGACACTCTATTATTTAAAGACCAAATAGACTTGGCTTTTATTTGTGGATTACCACTAATTCGTTATAGTCAAATAGCACCAAATCAATTACAGACATTAGTTGCGCCTGTGATGCAATCATCTCGATATGGTGATTGTCCTGTATACTATGCAGATGTGATTGTTAAGACTGATAGCAATATTCAGAAGTTTGCTGATTTATCAGGGAAAACTTTTTGCTATAACGACTCTGGTTCTAATAGTGGTTATCATTTACTTTGGCGGTGGTTGAGTCAAGAAAAATATCCACCCAATTTCTGGGGAAAATCTCTAGAATCAGGTTCTCATCAGCGTTCTATTCGTTGGGTAGTTGAAGGACTGGCTGATTGTGCAGCCATTGATAGTGTTGTATTAGAACAAGAATTACGGGATTTTCCTGAATTATCACACCATTTACGTGTGGTGCAAATAATTGGACCTTCTCCGATGCCACCATTGGTAACAGCGCGGCGTTTAGGTATCTCTTTGATTCAGCAAATGCAATTGGCTCTATTCCAACCAGATGCTCAGTTGCAAGAAATTATGAAACAATTTAGTGTTAAGCGTTTTGATGCAGTGAAGTTAGAGAATTATCGGGTACTTAATCAGTGCCAATAATATAGGGATGGGCAAGACTTGTACTGAGCTTGCCGTAGTATGCCCATCCCACAAAATTCTAAGCACTAATAGGATAAATTCGATGCTGCTTTTGTTCGCACAAGAGAGCATCTTGATAAATTTCTGCAAATAATACTCGCTGTGCATGACTTCCCCCAATCTCATGCAACCGCGATAATACAAGTTTGAGTTCGTTAACAGTTGTCTGGAAATCACCTTGAGCATGAGCTACCATGCCCTTAGCTGCGGGAATTGCTATCTTTACCCAACTCCTGCGAAGAAAGGGATTAATACTCAAGGCGTGATGTTCCATACTTTGAAGCATTTCTTTTACCCAGTTATTGTGTCCAGCTTTGGCAAGGGCATAGACATAATGCAAATCCTGGAATGGTAATGCGTGTTCATCAATGCGACTGTAAAGATAAGGACTGATATCTTGCCAACGGTTGCCTACATCTACCCCACGTAATTCTAGCCGTAATAACATGGAAATTGCCCCTACTTGGTCTTTGGGAGATTGTTTGTTAGCACGTTGCCAAATATGCTCATCGTAGATTTTCAGAACCTTTTCGTAGTTTTCTAATTGCCAATAATACAGTGCTATATGCCACCAGTTGTGAGTATAAAGCATAGAGTTACAGTTGTCCCAGGTATATGCAAAATTCTCCATCCAAATTATTCCCTCCTGGGTTCTTCCCTGAGTTTCCATTACATGACCAATAGCATGATGCGCCCAAGGATCATATCTATTTAAGGCGATTGCCTCAAGTGCCATTTTTTCTGCTGCTGGTAATTGGTGACATTGTTCTAAGCCAAAGGCCACCATCCCATATAGATAATCTTTTTGGGGATTGTTAGGTAAAACTTTTTGGGCAATTTCTAGTAATTTTTCTTTATTACCTGTATAAAAATAGTGATATTGCCCCTGCTGCACGGAAATTAAATCAGTGGGAAATTGATTGGTAATCTCTTCATGAAGGGCTATTCCTACATCAATCTCTTGATTTGCCCAAGCTAAAATTGCTTCTACGTATAACTGTTCTCTGGCAGTAATTTTGCCTAAATTTCTGTGTGCGACTTGCAAATATGGTTGTGCCTGTTGCCAATCTTTTGTACTTTCTTGACTCAGATGATAAGCGGCTGCATAAGCATTAGCTAAAGCACAATTTGGATCAGCCTCAACTGCTTCTAAAATCGCTGTTTTTGCATCTTTACCATAAGCAAGGGATTGATCAATAAAACGGTTAATAGCAGCGATCGCTTCGGCTGAACCTGTTGTCACTAACAGCCCTTGTCCATCTTTAAGCATGATGAATTCCTTACAGCAAGATTTAAATTCTTAAACTACGGCAACTTGGTCGGAATACCGGGGTTATTGACTAGATTATGCCACAGCCTCTCCCAAACCGCAAGTAAAAACTACGGTAAGTTGATAGAGTTACTGGATAAATATACATTTTTGCAAAGCTTTATTTCCGAGAACTACCTCGATGAATGAATGCTGTTGATTGGGTTCAATCTAAATAAATACAAAATTACTGTATAATAGTTAAGTCATTTGAATTGAGTGTTATTAATGCAGTCACTACATTATTAAGTCCATTCAACTCACCAACTCCCGACACAGAGGAAGCTTAATCTGAAACTCTGTTCCCTTTCCAGGCTCTGAGAAAAAATCAAGTTTGCCACTGTGTCGTTCTACTACTATTTGATAGCTAATTGATAATCCTAGTCCTGTTCCTTGACCAACTGGTTTAGTTGTAAAGAAGGGATCAAATACTCGTAGCTTCGTTTCTTCACTCATACCTAATCCGTTATCTGCAATGTAGATCAAAACCCAACGATTATCTATCACATTAGTCCGAATAGTAATGGTAGGAATAAAATTATTTGGCTGATGGGTAATAGTTTTCTCTAAAGCATCTATGGCATTACTCAAAATATTCATAAATACCTGGTTAAGTTGTCCTGGAGAACAATCCACAATCGGTAAATTTCCATATTCTTTATTAAGAATAATAGTAGGTTTGTGAGAATTACGTTGCAAACGATGCTGCAAAATTAATAATGTATTTTCAATTCCTTCATGAATGTTGACTGCTTTGATTTCTGCTTCATCCAAGCGCGAGAAATTTCGTAGAGAATGGACAATATCTCTAATTCTTTCGCTACCCACCCGCATAGAATTGAGTAGTCGAGGTAGATCGTTACTAACAAATCCAAGTTCAAATTTTTCCATTGCTATCTGAACTGCATTTAGAGGTTGTGGATAACATTGCTGGAAAGTTTGAACTATATTTAATAATCCTTGAACATATTCTTCTAAATAGTTGAGGTTGCCATAAATAAAATTTGCTGGATTATTGATTTCATGAGCAATTCCCGCTACCAATTGTCCTAAACTGGACATTTTTTCACTGTGAATCAATTGCATTTGCGTTTGTTGCAATTCTTTCAATGCTTGTCGTAAATTCTGAGTTTGGGTTTTTAGTTGTAATTCAGATTCTCGTAATTCTTCCTCAGCTTGTTTGCGTCGGGTAATATCTGTGTGAGAACCTGCCATGCGGTATGGTTTATTCCAAACATCTCGTAACAGTATTCCTCGGCAAAGTACCCAAAGATAGTTACCATTGCGATGTTGTAAGCGATATTCTTGTTCATAAGTGGAAAGTTGCCCTTCAAAGTATTGCCGAAAAGTTGTTAAAACGCGATCGCTATCATCTGGATGTAACCGCTGTTTCCACTCTTGAAAAAGATTCGGAATCTCAGCTTCAGCGTACCCTAACATTTCTTTCCAGCGGTTAGAAAAGAAGACTTCATTTGTTTCCAAATTCCAATCCCATAATCCATCGTTTGATCCTTTAACTGCTAATTCAAAACTAGAAGTTGTCTTGCCAAAATCTTTATAAGGATGAACT
Organism: Anabaena sp. AL93; assembly: GCF_001672085.1. Lineage (NCBI taxonomy): Bacteria > Bacillati > Cyanobacteriota > Cyanophyceae > Nostocales > Nostocaceae > Anabaena > Anabaena sp. AL93. Next base: position 49,510 of record NZ_LJOU01000022.1, read on the forward strand.
TGTAAAACTTGAAAGCATTCATGAAATGATTGATAATTGAGAGGAATTGTCCAACCTTCCGATTTTGCTGCTTTCGCTGCGGGATGATCTTTTGGTAATTTTAGTAATGCGATCGCTACTTGTTCTGCTAATTGACTCGGAGTTTCTTGGGTAACAGCAAAAGGCCATTCAGGATATAACTGGGTACTCAAAGCAAAGGGAAATTTTTCTCCATACTGCGTTTGCTGATTAATGATTTTGAAGTTTTTCAAATCAACTTTTCCCTCTAAAGCCATCTGTTCCAATACATTTGTAGAAATAGTTCCTGCATCTGCCTTACCTTCCCCAATAGCATATATCACTGCATCATGACTATTGGTAAATTGCAAACTTTGAAAATCCCGGTAAGGATTTATCCCTGCTTCTACAATTTCTCTCCATGCTGATCTCCAACCTCCAAAAGAATTTTCCGCAACAGCAACAAAGTTTTTACCCCGCAAATCCGTCAAACTCTGAATATTGTCACAATGAGCATTACAGAAAATTACTCCACCAAACATGGTATAAGCTCGTCCCATCCGCAACTGCTTTAAAGTTGCCAGCCGATTTACTCCATAAAGGGCTTCAAATTCCACATATATTCCCGGACTAGCAATTACAAATTCCACTGCATTCTGTTCAATAGCAGCACCAATCTGGGTGAAATTTAGAGGAACAATAGTAAAGTCATATTCAGAAAGTTCTGTGGTCAGATAATCTGCTGTTTTTTGCCAAGTTTGTAGCGTGTTCTGGATATCTCGATGTGCTAAAACACCAATTTTCATCAGGAGTTTCATAGCTTAGTATTAATTGTATAAAGATGGAATTGAGCCTCCGGGCATAATTTTTACTGTCGTACTGATAGAATGACTAGTTATTAATTATTAATTAGACAAGTATTTTGTGACTTATTTACTATTAATCATCATCAGTAATATCATTTAGCTGTGAAGCAAGTTCTTGACTATTTTGACCAATTAAAAACCTCAGAAATCGATCAAGCCGCTTTACACCACTGAGGGTAATTAAAGTCAATAATCCTCCCAATAATCCCATTTGCCACAAACCACAACCAATGGCTATCCAGTAACTGAAAAATTATTTCAGCCGTTTAGGTGTAATAGCTTCAGTTAATTGAGGTGAAAGAGTTGCTTCCTTGACATTTATCTTGCGGGGAATAACTTTTTCGTCAAAATAAAAATCAGCTACTCGCTGTTGTTCAGCAATAATGCCAGGTGTCAGTTTTCTTAACCGATATGTCCGTCGACGGGCCACAGTTTCTAACACTGATTCATCTAATTTCAGTTCAGGTGCAAAAGCTTTGGCAACTTCTTTAGGGTTCTTATCAGCCCATTCTCCCACCTTATCTGCTTCTTCTAAAAACACTCTTGCCAATTCAGGATTTTTGGTAATAAACTCCCGTCTACCCAGATAAAATCCGCCGAGAGTATTAATCCCTGAAGCATTTCTGAGATTACGAATAGGGATGGTTTTTTCGACAAGAGCTAAAAAGGGATCACCACCTACCCAAACTTCAACTTTATTTTGAATAAAAGCATCGCGGGCTTCAGATGGAGTTAGTCCCACAACTTGAACATCACTAATCTTTAAACCCACTTCTTTTAAAGCTTTAGCTAATAAATAGTGGGCATTAGATCCCCGTTGAAATGCAACTTTTTTACCCTTAATATCCGCTAATTTATTAATCGGAGAATTGGCTCTGACGATAATACCTTGCCCTAGTCCTCTACTGGGTACACGCCCAGCAATATAAATGATTTCTGTGATACCAGCAGCTTGGGAAAATATTGGGGGTGTTTCTCCCACTGTACCGATATCAATCTTACCTGCATTCATGGCTTCTATTAGTTGTGGACCTGCTGGAAATGGTCCAACCCAATTCACCGTTACACCTAATTCTTTAAAACGTGGCTCAACAACTTTTTTAACTTTGACAATATCCCCAGAGGTTTGATAAGCTAAGTTGATAACTTTAGAACTAAATCCAGATTTTGTCTGGGCTTGGCTTGTTTGTAATAAACTACCTGTCAAGGGTGTAGATAGAGTAAATAATCCCAGTAGTGAATATTGAATAAATCGGTTTAAAACTATGCGCTGTTGTGGCAAAAATGGTATTTTCATGGCTGAAATATTTGGAGTTTACAAAATTGATAATTTTTATTCTGTTAAAGCAAAAACTCTCGTATTCTTATCGAAATTACGTATTTAAATATTATCTTTACACAAAAAATCTGAAAATCAAGTATTTTCCAATACATTTATTATTTTTTTCAAGATTTATTTGAAGTATTTAGGTAATATAGCAATCCTAAATTTTATGAACAACAAGATCCCCGACTTCTTAGAGAAGTCGGGGATCTGAATTTGAATGAAATAGGCTGTACTCAAAAAATCACCAAAGTAGGGATAATTCATAAATTACCCATACACACATAATAATCACGGCTTCGATAACATCATCTGTAAGTTCTATGCTGACTAAGAAATTAATCCCATTTCTTGATATATGGGGTTTACCACTGTTCTAATCTCTGAGATTTGTCTAGTAAAAAAACAAGCTCCCAAAATACAACAAACACCACCAAATAATAAGGCATTAGCAACGCCAATATAATTTGCTAATCCTCCAAAAAATAAATTACCAAAAGGTAGTATTCCCAAAAAAGTAGTCATAAATATACTGGTTACTCGTCCTCTTTTATCTTCTTCCACAAGAATTAGTTGCAGAAAATTACTAATTGAAGCTAGAGTTAAGGTGTTAGTTAATCCCACAATAAAGATTAATACCAAACAAATTTCTAGCTGTGTTGAGAGAGAAAATAATATTAATGATACTCCCAAGACTAAAGTAGAAATTGCCATAACCTTTTCTAGTCCTATTACTTTCTTACGCTGCATGAGATAAATCCCCGAAAATATAGAACCCAAAGCTGTAGAAGTCATCAGAAAACCCATTGTTTCTGCATTGCCTTTTAGCACTTCTTTGGCAAATATCGGTAGAAGATTTACATAAGTCATTGCCATAAAGCAAATTATAATTTGCAATATTAAAATAGATTTAATAGGCACGAAATTATAGACAAAAATAAATCCTTCTTTCAAGTTATGCCAAATTTTTGGAGATTTTGATGTAGATAAATTATTGATATTTGGTTTTATCCGCATAGTTAAGATAGCTACTATAAAAGGCAAATAGCTAATAGCATCTACTAAAAAACATAAACCTGCTCCATTTCTAGCAATTATCAAACCCCCAATCATCGGACTGACAAATTTAGCTGTATTAATTAAAAATGAATGCACAGCCATTGCACTATAAGTATCACTTCTATTTTCTACTAATCTAGGAATAGTTACTTGACGTGCTGGTAAATCAAAAGCTTTGACTATGCCTTGAAGAATACCAATGATAATAATATCTGTAAAATTTATCTGATTACTAATAGTTAAAAAAGTTAGTAATGAAGATAAAAGAATAGATACTATCTGAGTAGTTAATAAAACATACTTTAAATTCCATCTATCTAGTAATACTCCTACCAATGGCGTAATCACCAAACCCATAGCTTGATTGCTAAAGCCAGCTATACCAACTAACATGGCTGAATTTGTCAATTGATAAACCATCCATACTAAAGCAATTTGTGTCATCCAAGAGCCGAAAAAAGACACGCTTTCTCCAATGAGAAAACCAGATAAATTGGGTGATTTAATTGCAGGTGAAATTTTCAAAAAAGCAAATATTTTGTTGCTTTTCTTTAATGATGTGCTATTTTCTTCTAACATTAATATTACCTATTTTCAGGTATAGTCATTACCGATCTTGCTGAGTTGGACGAATTAAGATTTCATTTACATTTACGTGCTGTGGTTGGGTAACAGCATAAACTATTGCTGCTGCGATATCTTCACTTTGTAATGGTGTAATTGCTTTCCGTCTGGCTGCAATTTCCTGCTTTGCTACTACATCGGTAATATGCTGATCAATTTCTGTTTCTACTAAACCAGGCTCGATGATAGTAACGCGGATATTGTCTTGATATACTTCCTGTCTTAATGCTTCCGAAAAGGCATTTACACCCCATTTAGTTACATTGTAAGCTGCCATTCCTGCACGGGCAATGCGTCCAGCGACGGATGAAATATTAACGATATGTCCTGATTTTTGCGCTTTAAAAATAGGTAAAACTGTGTGAGTTGCGTACATTAACGCCAAAACATTAATATCAATCATTTTCCGCCAGTTTGACGGATCTGCATTTTCAATCCTACCTGGAAATGATATACCTGCATTATTTACCAAAATATCGACGCGCCCAAATTCTGCATGAGCTTTTTGGATCAAATTTTTAACTTGTACTTCATCGGTAATATCTGCAACAACAGGTAATACTTGTCCACCATTTTCAGTAATATGTTTTGCTACTGCTTCTAAACGCTCTCCCCTTCTAGCTGCAATTATTACTTTTGCTCCTTCTGCTGCGAGTGAAATAGCTGTAGCTTCCCCAATTCCCGAAGAAGCCCCGGTAACAATGGCGACTTTTCCTTCTAATTTACTTGCCATAGCGAACATCCCTTGATTAGTTAAAATACGGTATCTTGATACAAATACTGTTGATTTAAAATCAAGCATCTCACAGATCACTAGAAAAAGCAACAAAAATAACCTCTATGTGATACTCTAAGAAAAAAATACGGTAAACTGATTGATATACTGTAGTTTTGTGATAAATTAACTTGAGTCCAAATATTCTATTGACCTTAACACCAGAGTAATGTTGACTAAATTTTCTCCATTCCGACTATTGGAAGCTGGAATCACCTTCCTAAAAAAATATCAAAAGCAGAACATCCACACTCTTTCCTTACTATTTGCAGTTGGACTAAGTTTGACTTTTGTTATTTCGGCTTGTTCTCCTAACACAAGCGAGAATACTGGGACAACTCAGACAGCGCAAACAACTAAAACCGCTATTTCAAGTCCAACTTCTAACAGTACAGTGGTTCGTATTGGCTATCAAAAAGCTGCAACTGTCCTCTACGCATTAAAAGCCAAAGGGGAATTAGAAAAAGCTTTAAAAGCCTCTGGTGCTTCTGTCACTTGGACTGAATTTCCCGCCGGTCCACCCATGTTAGAAGCTTTAAATGCGGGAAGTATTGACTTTGGTTACACAGGAGAAGCGCCCCCTGTATTTGCCCAATCAGGAGGTACACCGTTTGTTTATGTTGCTTATGATCCATTGAGTACCAAAGCTGAAGCGATTATTGTTCCTCAAGATTCACCTATTAAAAGTGTGGCTGATCTCAAAGGTAAAAAAGTTGCTTTTGCTAAAGGCTCTAATACTAATTATTTAGTAGTAAAAGCATTGGAAAAAGCAGGATTACAATATAAAGATATCGAACCTATGGGTCTTAAACCAGCCGATGCTCGCGCTGCTTTTGAAAGTAAAAAGGTGGATGCTTGGGCTATTTGGGACCCCTACTTAGCAGCAGCCGAGAAAGCAATAAGTGTCCGCACTTTAACAGATGCGACTGGATTAGCACCTAATCGTGGTTATTATCTGGCTGCTAAATCTTTTGCTGATAGCAATTTAGATACTCTGAAAACGGTTATTGATGAAGTTAAGAAAGTAAGCGACTGGACAAAAAATAATCCACCTGAAGTTGCTAAGTTACTATCACCTATATTAGGTATAGATGCTGCTGTTTTAGAAATAGCCGAAAAGCGGCGTGAGTATGGTGTATTACCCCTAACAGATGAAATAATTACGAAACAACAAGAAATTGCTGATGCTTTCTATAAGATCAAATTGATTCCTAAAGAAGTCAAGGTTAAGGAAATAGTTTGGCAAGCTAATAAATAATTTGGTAATTGGTAATAGAAAAATTACTAATTATCAATTATTTCTAAAAATCTGCCTTTACTCTCTCTGTGTCTGGAGCGCCTCTGCGTGAGAAAAAAATAAATCAAGGTAATTAAAAATGATCAAAGAAATAACACGGCGTGAATTTATTGCCACTGCTGCCTTAACAACTGGTTTTGCTTTAGCCGTACAACCTGTTTTTGCTAAAGTAATTACCACAGATACAAAAGGATTAATTGCGGGAGGGGTGAAAATTCCCGTTGAGGGTGGGGAAATTCCGGCATATAGAGCGCAACCAGAAAAAGGTGAAAATTTCCCCATTGTTTTAGTAATTCAAGAAATATTTGGTGTTCATGAACATATACAGGATGTTGTTAGACGCTTTGCTAAATTAGGGTATTTAGCGATCGCCCCTGAACTATTTATCCGTCAAGGTGATGTGTCAAAATTAAGCAATATTGACGAAATTCGCGCAATTGTGTCCAAAATTCCCGATGCTCAAGTCTTATCAGATTTAGATGATATTGTTACTTGGGCTGTAAAATCAGCCAAGGGTAACGCTGATAAATTAGCAATTACGGGTTTTTGCTGGGGTGGTCGAATCACTTGGTTATATGCAGCACATAATCCCAACGTAAAAGCAGGTGTGGCTTGGTATGGAAGATTGGTAGGCAATGTAACCGAACTACAGCCTAAACACCCTGTTGATATTGCTTCTGAGTTAAAAGTCCCCGTGCTGGGACTCTATGGAGGTCAAGATACAGGTATTCCTGTGGACACAGTAGAACAAATACGAGAAAAACTCAAATCTAGCAGCAGTAAATCAGAGATAATTGTTTATCCTGATGCACCTCACGCCTTTTTTGCCGATTATCGCCCCTCTTACCGCGAAAAAGAAGCCCAGGATGGTTGGCAAAGACTCCAGGTATGGTTTAAACAGTATGGAGTGTGAGTTTCAATATTTCTAGAACTTACGCAGAAATTACGGATAAACGAACCGCAGAGGCGCAGAGGACGCAGAGAAATAAGAGTTTGAGAGGTTTTGCGTAAGTCCGAATTTCATGTTTTGATAGTCAACCTATTTAAATACTAACTATGTCAGAAAATTATCGTTTTGAAACCCTACAAGTCCATGCTGGACAAGAACCCGCACCTGGTACTAATGCCCGCGCTGTACCAATTTATCAAACTACTTCCTACGTTTTTGATGATGCTGAACATGGAGCGCGGTTATTTGCTCTCCAGGAATTTGGTAACATTTATACCCGGATTATGAATCCGACAACGGATGTATTTGAAAAAAGAATTGCAGCATTAGAAGGGGGTGTAGCAGCTTTAGCCACTGCAAGCGGTCAAGCGGCACAATTTTTGGCAATAAGTACGATCGCTCAAGCAGGAGATAATATTGTTTCTACCAGTTTCCTCTATGGGGGAACTTATAACCAGTTCAAAGTTACTCTTCCACGATTGGGAATTAATGTCAAATTTGTGGAAGGAGATGATCCAGAAAATTTCCGTCAAGCGATTGATGAAAACACCAAAGCCCTGTACGTTGAAACCATTGGTAATCCCCAATTTAACATCCCCGATTTTGCTGTTTTAGCTGACATTGCCCATGAAAATGGTATTCCTTTAATTGTAGATAATACCTTCGGTGCAGGTGGATATGTAGCACGACCAATTGAACATGGTGCAGATATTATCGTAGAATCTGCTACTAAGTGGATAGGTGGGCATGGTACATCTATTGGTGGTGTCATAGTTGATTCTGGTAAATTTGATTGGGGTAACGGCAAATTTCCCCTCTTTACTGAACCTTCCCCTGGTTATCATGGATTGAATTTTCAAGAAGTATTTGGGAAAGGTAGTCAATTTGGTAACATTGCTTTTATTATTCGTGCCAGAGTCGAAGGATTACGAGATTTAGGAGCAGCATTGAGTCCATTTAACGCTTTTCTATTACTGCAAGGATTAGAAACTCTTTCCCTGCGTGTAGAACGTCATATCAACAATGCTTTAGAATTAGCCAAATGGTTAGAACAACAAGAGCAAGTAGCATGGGTTAATTATCCAGGACTTCCCAATCATCCATATCATCAACGAGCAAAGAAATATCTTCGACATGGCTTTGGAGGAGTTCTTAATTTTGGTATCAAAGGTGGATTAGAAGCAGGTAAAGCTTTCATTAGTAATGTGAAATTAGCTAGTCATTTGGCAAATGTCGGTGATGCAAAAACCCTTGTTATTCATCCTGCTTCTACAACTCATCAACAGCTAAGTGATAGTGAACAAATTTCGGCTGGTGTGACACCAGATTTAGTGCGGGTATCTGTGGGAATTGAACATATTGACGATATTAAGGAGGACTTTGAACAGGCATTTAAGAAGATTTCTGGCTAATATACCAAAAGAAAAAGATCCCCGACTTCTTTAAGAAATCGGGGATCTGGGGATCTATAGCTAATTGCTAATTTTATGAAATACTTAGACTTCATTTCATCAAAAAACCAGTTTTACCAATTGTCAGCACCATTTTCATTAGAATCTGGTGAAGTATTAATTGATGTTCAGGTTGCTTATCGCACTTGGGGAAAATTAAACGCAAACGGCGATAATGGAGTCTTAATTTGTCATGCTCTAACTGGTTCTGCTGACGCTGACGACTGGTGGGGAGATTTGTTTGGTTCAGGAAAAGTCTTTGATTCTGACCAGGATTTTATTGTGTGCAGCAACATTTTAGGAAGTTGTTACGGTACAACTGGAGCAACTTCTATTAACCCAAATACAGGAAATATTTATGGTGCATCTTTTCCCAGAATTACAATTAGGGATATGGTTCACCTCCAAGCTGCATTACTAGAATATCTGGAAGTTAAATCTCTACGGTTAGCAATTGGTGGTTCGCTGGGTGGAATGCAGGTTTTAGAATGGGCTTTATTATATCCAAAAAAGGTGAGAGCGATCGCACCAATGGCATCACCTGGAAGACATTCAGCATGGTCTATTGGCTTGAGTGAAGCCCAAAGACAGGCAATTTATAGCGATCGCAATTGGCAAGGTGGGAACTATACAACTGATATACCACCAGTCCAAGGATTAGCGGTAGCGCGGATGATGGCAATGATTACTTATCGTTATTGGGAGAGTTTTACAAATCGCTTTGGTAGACAGCAGGATGAATCTAATCAGTTTGCAATATCCAGTTATTTACAATATCAAGGTCAAAAATTGATAGAACGTTTTGATGCTAATACCTATATTACATTAACTCATGCAATGGATAGTCATGATGTTAGTTGGAACAGAAAAGATTATCAATCAGTTTTGCAAAGTATCAAACAACCAACTTTAATTATATCCATTGATTCTGATGCTAGTAACCCCAGTATTTGTAATTTAGAAGTTTGTTGTTTAGCAGGTGTGAATAAAACATCTATTTCTTTAATTTCTCCTGAGACTTTTTCTGACGCTTTGCTTAACGGGTGACAAGGCGGTTGAAGATGAGATGTGGCAATAATTTGAGAAAATAAGGGAGTAAAAAAATAGGGACAAAGAAGCCCCCGAAGCAAAAAATGTTACCACAATCATATCAAACAATTTTCCGAAAGCATTTGAGTGAACAGCAGTATTTGACACTAGAGATATTGTTGTTATTAATACAGGCTCATCGCCAAGTAAAACTGTCAAAATTGGCCAGCTTGTTTCCCCAACCAATTAAATATGAAAGCAGGAAACGTAATCTACAAAGATTTTTAGGAATAGGTAAACTCTGC
>NZ_LJOU01000185.1:0-4045 GCF_001672085.1 Anabaena sp. AL93
GTCATGTTTGAGTAATTTGATGCACTATCAGATTTTTAACTCACCGATTTTACATCATCTGACAACAATTATAAATTTTTATTTCCCTTGGATTCCCTATTCTAAAACCCGAACGATAAACTGGATTTTCCCCATTCGTTGTCAAGCAATCTCTCTAGTTTATTGAGTATTCATACTTATTTTTCAACCCGACTGTTTTTTTAGCCAGAGGCAATGGCTAAAAAATAGTTACTTTGTACTATATTTTGAATTCCAAAATCGGGGCTAATACTTTATTTTTCTCAAAATGAGAATTGCTGCTTCGCTATCTTTTTTTCAAAATGAGAATTGCTGCGAGTGAAGCGAACTGCTTGCAGCAGCGCTTCGCTATCGCTCAATTTCCCTGAAGAATTTAGTAGGGGCGATCGCCACCAATTAACCACCGAATCCTTCATCCTGTAAATCCTGATTCAGACAAATTCCCACAGCGATCGCTCATCATTAATTATCCTCAAATTAACAACCTTATTTTGGTGCGATTAGAGTTATTTCAGATCCCCGACTTCTTAGAGAAGTCGGGGATCTAGGGATCTAGGGACAGCGATCGCCACCAATTAACCACCGAATCCTTCATCCTGTAAATCCTGATTCAGACAAATTCCCACAGCGATCGCTACCAATTATACTAAACACGGGTGAGATTTAAACTTTTGCCAAATGACAAAGAACCCAGATGTGCAGGGGTAAAGCAAGAGCTTCATAGGTGTCAACTTAAGCTCAAATCCCTACCACATCTCGTTCCTAGTCTCTGACTAGGAATGCAGTTGATGAGGCTCTGCCTCTAATATCATTGAAGGCAGAGCCTTCTAGAATTCATTCCCAGTCAGAGACTGGGAATCAGACGACTTGAGTTCTTTGCGGGATAGATGTTTTACGTTAAGTTGACACCAATAAGCTTTTGCTTTACCCCTACGTTTAGAATCAAACAATCAAGCCGTTTTGAGTATAATCACCGTCAAATTAGCAACCTCATCTGCAAACAGATCCCTCATCCTGTAAATCCTGAAATCCTGGAAATCCTGATTCAGACAATTAATCACCGTCAAATTAGCAACCTCATCTGCAAACAGATCCCTCATCCTGTAAATCCTGAAATCCTGTAAATCCTGATTCAGACAATTAATCACCGAGTCCCCCATCCTGTAAATCCTTAAAATCCTGATATGGCTTGCGCCACGCTACGCTATCAGACAATTTAATTACCGTCACGTCAATTTTTCTAATGTTGCGTAGTCTATGCTAAATATCCCAACCCCAAACAACCAAATTATGAAAACTAGAACTAATCAAATTCTTCTATCTATCAGGGTAAGCTTATTTGGCTTGATTGCTTTCACTCCTAGCATCAGTATTGCCCAACCAATCGCACAACTTAACAACTGGGAATTTCACCCCAAGTCCCAGCAATTAAAAATTAGTCTCTCCGCAACTGCAACACCCCAATATTTCCAACTAATGCAACCACCACGAATAGTTCTCGATTTGCCTAACACCAAATTGGGTAAAGTCCTCACTCAAAAAGAATATTCAGGAGCAATTCAGAGAATTCGTATTTCTCAACTTAACGCCAATATTACCCGAATAGTTCTTGACCTCGCACCAGGAACTCAATTACAAACCAATCAAATACAACTTCAACCTCTTTCTCGACAAAAACCTACGCGCTGGGTCTTAAATCCTCATATTACCTTTTCTCCTGCTAACAGTCTCTTAACCACACCCTCCACTAGCCTACCACCATCCACAAATCTCACCACTAACTCCCAACAACCCTTAATCACCGTCCCACCCCTAAATTCTCAAAACCCCTCACCCATAATCAATTCCCCCCTTCCTCCCGCAATGTTGCCCACACCTGAAGAAAACAAAAACAGTTCCCCAAATAACCCTAAAGAAATTCCCATTATTGAATTTGGTCAACCTTTACCCAGCCAAAAATTTTAGCTTAACCCACTGGTTTCTCAACCCAAAAATTTGTAACAATAGAAATCAGCAGGTTATTTTCCTCAGTTCCAATATTTTTTGGTAGTTTTTAGACATGAGTAATACCAGTAATTTTCGTGAAGCTTTCCGTGAGGCGAAAACTCATGGACTTGTTGGACCCAATGTCATCGCTAACGCCCTCCCCTACGTCGGTGGTGGATTAGTCCTAACTGCATTGGGAACTTATGGTGGTTTAGGCATTATCCGCACTAACCCTGGACTCTTTTTTCCTACCTTTATTGGGGCGGTAATTCTCGAATTAATTTTATTCTTCGTTGCCCAAAATGTCGCATCCAAAGGTAACAAAGCCCTAGCTTTACCTCTATTGGGTATTTACAGTCTACTATCTGGATACACATTGAGTGGCTTGGTATTTGTGGCTTTGAGAACCCAAGGGGTAGGTATTCAAGGTATTGGTATTGCTGCTCTTAGTTGTGGAATTACCTTCATTGCTGCCCGAAAAATCGGTTCTAATCTTTCGGAAGCAGATGGGATGGCGTTGACAAAAACCGTTAGTTTGGGCATTGTTGCCTTATTGGTGGTTTGTCTTCTCCAATTTGCCTTTGCCTTGTTTGGTGTTTACACACCCAGTTGGTTAGAAATTGGTATCTCTGGTATAGGTGTATTTCTCTTCGCTGGAGCATCAGTAGTTGATTTCTACATCTTGCCTCGCACTTATCGCAATGATGAATATTTGCCAGCAGCTTTGTCAATGTACCTTACCTACATCAACTTATTCGTCTTTATCTTACGCTTGCTTATTGCTATCAATGGTCGTGATTAAGTATATTTAGGCAGAGAAAACTCAAATTTGTCAGGAAAGAGGAAAAGGGAAAAGGGAAAGAAAAATCTTTAACCTTCTTCCTCCTGAATCCTGACTCCTGACTCGGTGACTATATTTAAAATCTTTCCGTATCTTGAGGACTTCCCACAGCCCCCGGTTGAGATAAAAAGAAATTTTGAGCCGATTCATTTTGATAAATACATCTAATATCTGGCTTTTCACTATTTAAGTCCCCTGTAAACCCAAAGGTATTGAGACGATTCTTACATTCTCTTACCTGGTCTGATGTTACAAGTTTTTTATTTTCTAAAATAGCCCAGTTATTTTGACGAATAACACATCCAGGACGGATATTTGGCTGGGCAACAAAGACATTAAAGGGATTAAGAGTTACAAAGAGTCTGGCATCCATCACCATTGCACTAGATCCATACTGCACACAAATCTCAGGATTTGGCGCTCTAGTATCAATGAACTCACGGGAAGCCACATTTGATGAACTCAATGTAGTTGTCGAACTAAACGCAATCCCAATCCCAATTCCCAAAATCAGCACCGCTCCAAAAATGGCAATGGTGACGAAGTTAAACATCGGGGATTGGAACATAGAGGGTTTAGACGGATTAGTTGGTCTATTATTAGCAGATTTACGTCTCATTTTCGCTTTATTACCTTCGTCCCAAGAGTGGTTTTTTAATTTCTCCCTTATTCAGTATGCCGATCCTTGAGAATAATTATCCCCTATTTTCACTTTTAAGGAAAATTTAAAATAAAAAAAAGCCCGCATTAGCGGACTTACTAGATTTAAAAAATCTACCGACTATTTTGCATTCTGACTCTTAGAAGTGTAATAAACCTTACTACCTGTATCTGGAACAAAATGACAACCAATAGCGGAATTCCACAAAGACTTCCAAACTGGTTCTTTCGATTCATGGAAATACTCACCCATAATTGGTTTAATTGCCTCAGTCGCTTTCAACAAATTGTAATGAGGCATATTCAAGAAAATGTGGTGAGCAACATGAGTACCGATATCATGATGAATGTGGTTAAAAATCCCATAATCTCGGTCAACACTAGAAATTGCCCCTTTCAGGAAAGTCCATTCTTCCCCACGATACCAAGGAATTCCGGGTTCAGTGTGGTGTAAGAAAGTCACCAAATCTAACCAAATGATAAAGACAATATAAGGGCCAGCGTAGTATTTTAACAACCACATCCAACCATATTGATAAG
>NZ_LJOU01000023.1:0-59141 GCF_001672085.1 Anabaena sp. AL93
CACATCCCCCACATCCCTACATCCCCATAATTTCATATCCCGCATCTACATACAGGATTTGTCCAGTAATACCGCTTGCTAAATCACTGCATAAGAAAGCTGCTGTATTGCCTACCTCTAGTTGAGTGACGGTGCGACGGAGTGGTGCTACTTTTTCGACGTGATGAATCATATCCAAAATGCCACCAACGGCTGAAGACGCTAAGGTGCGAATAGGTCCAGCAGAAATACCATTGACGCGAATATTATCGGGTCCGAGTTCCGCTGCCAAGTAGCGAACACTGGCTTCTAAACCAGCTTTAGCCACACCCATGACATTATAGTTAGGAATTGCTCGAACTGCTCCCAAATATGTAAGAGTAATAATACTTCCGCCTTCAGTCATTAAAGGTTTAGCTGCACCGCTTAACTGTACCAGTGAATAGGTGCTAACTTCCAGAGCCGTATTGAAACCAGAACGAGAAGTTTGACTAAAACCTCCGGTCAAATCTTCTTTTTTTGCAAAGGCTAAACAATGCACTAGAATATCTATTTTCCCCCATTCTTGCCGGATGGTTTCAAAAGTAGATTGAATTTGCTCGTCATTTTCAACATTGCAGGGCAGAAATAGGCTAGGACTGAGCGTTTCTACCAATTCAGAAACTTTTTTTTCCATTTTACCCTTGTCATCTGGCAAGTAGGTAATGCCCAAATTAGCCCCGGCTTTGTGTAGTTGTTGGGCAATTCCCCAAGCGATAGAACGGTTATTGGCAATACCTGTAACTAGGGCATTTTTTCCAGATAGATTGAGCATAGAAATTGCTAATTTAATTCATCATTAGGAGCATACTAGAATCTGAGCCTAGTTTGACTGCATCGGGCTAGGGATTTTCCAAAATGCTCCATAAGCAAGCAGTAAGCCCCAAAAAATCATGCCCATGTTTACAAAAATTCTCAAGAAATTGACAATTTTTAGAGGCAAAACTTTTGGAGTATAATTGGTGAAACTACTTATCAATAATTACTAGCTAAACGGAACAACAATTATGTATCATTATAAACGGAAGGCTAGGAATTCCGCGTTTAGGTATAGGAAAAAACAGCAAGGTTAATGGTGATTTATTGATTTTTCGGGTGTATTCTTAGGTAATTAGTTTTTGTTTTTCTGGCATTGGGTAGGGGAAGGGAGAAATGATAGTGACACAAGATAAAGCCCTAGCAAATGTTTTTCGTCAAATGGCGACCGGGGCTTTTCCTCCGGTGGTGGAAACATTTGAACGGAACAAGACGATCTTTTTTCCGGGAGATCCTGCTGAACGAGTTTATTTTCTTCTCAAGGGTGCTGTGAAACTCTCAAGGGTGTACGAGGCAGGAGAAGAAATAACGGTGGCTCTGCTGCGAGAAAATAGCGTCTTTGGTGTGCTGTCGTTGCTGACAGGCAATAAGTCTGATCGATTTTATCATGCAGTGGCATTTACTACTGTAGAATTGCTTTCAGCCCCAATTGAACAAGTTGAACAGGCACTGAAGGAAAACCCAGAGTTATCAATGTTAATGCTGCGAGGTCTTTCTTCGCGGATTTTGCAGACGGAGATGATGATTGAAACTCTTGCTCACCGTGATATGGGTTCAAGGTTAATTAGTTTCTTGTTGATTCTTTGTCGAGATTTTGGCGTTCCTTGCGCTGATGGTATTACCATTGATCTGAAGTTATCCCATCAGGCGATCGCTGAGGCAATTGGCTCTACTCGCGTTACAGTCACTAGACTGCTGGGAGATCTACGCGAGAAGAAAATGATTTCCATTCATAAAAAGAAGATTACTGTGCATAAACCTGTTGCTTTAAGTAAGCAATTTACTTAAAAGTTATGGGTAAATGGAGTTGGCACGGCTTCTATTTTTGAGGTAATACGGTCTTAGGGTCTCCCTAAGTAGCGTCACTACCATAGAGATTAAACCGTTAATGTGGAGGAAAGTCTCAAAATTGTATAATTCCTACTTTGGCCTAACTCCATTTACTCACAGACAATGGTTGAACGTAGTAGGCTGTATCGGTCAGCATTGCGGTAGTTAAAAATGGCCACCGGGTACATCCTTATTGCAGCAATTCTTATTTTGGGAGGCGTAATTGCTACCGTTGGCGATCGCATCGGCACACGAGTTGGCAAAGCTCGTCTCTCACTTTTCAATTTACGTCCGAAAAAAACTGCTGTAATTGTGACTATTTTTACAGGCGGTCTAATTTCTGCATCAACTTTAGCAATTCTCTTTGCGGCTGATGGCGGATTGCGAAAGGGCGTATTTGAATTAGAGGATATTCAAAGAGATTTGGGGAACAAGCGGGAACAACTAAAAATCGCAGAAGCGCAAAAAAGTCAGGTTGAGAGTGAGTTAAATAAAGCCAAACAAGAACAAAGTCAAGCACAGGAAGAATTACAGAAAATTAATAAGTCATTACAGGCAGCAAATACTAAACAAAAGACCACACAAGCTCAACTCAATCGCACTCTTAATCAGCAAGCCAAAACCCAAGCCCGACTTAATGCAACTCAAAGCCATCTTGGTGGAATTGTGATTCAGTATCAACAGGCAAGAAGTGAATTACAAACTCTTTATAATCAGCGACAAACATTACAAACGGCAGTAGAAGAGTTAAAGGCGGAACGGAAAAGATTATACGCTGAAGCAAAACAGGCAATTGATGAAGCGAAGACGGTAATTGAAAAACGCGATCGCAAAATTGTTAAATTAGATAAACTTATTCAAAATCGTAACCTCGAAATTAAACAGCGGGAAGAAGTTATTATGACTAGAGAATCTCGCTTAAAAGAATTAGAGAAACAACAACAATTTTTAGAGCAGGAAGTAGCCAGACTAGAAAAATATTATCAGTCCTACCGTGACCTCCGCTTGGGTAAACTAGCCTTAGTAAAGGGTCAAGTAATAGCGGCAGGATTAATTACTGTAGACAAGCCTGATGCAGCACAGCAGGCAATTATCCAAATTCTTCAGGAAGCTAACCGCAATGCCAATATTCAATTAACTGAACCTGGTGCTATTCCGGCTAATAAAGAAATACTCCGTGTCACTAAAGATCAGGTTAAAGCACTAGTTGCACAAATTAAAGATGGTCGAGAATATGTAGTCCGAATTTTCTCCGCAGGTAACTATGTCAGAGGTGAAAAGCAAATAGAATTTTTTGCAGATGCAGCGAGAAATCAACTCGTATTTTCATCAGGGGAAGTGCTGGCTACTACTACAGCGGATTTAAAAAATATGACATCTGAACAAATGCGTCAACGCTTAGATTTACTAATTTCCGCTTCCCAGTTTCGCGCCCGCAATGCGGGAATTGTCGAAAGTGTCCAAATAGAAGGAACTTTTCCGCGCTTTGTTACCCAATTACAGCAAACGGAACAGGAAGTAGAAATCAAAGCTGTAGCCGCAGAAAATACTTATACTGTAGGTCCGCTAAGAGTCAAGTTAGTAGCCCTCTTGAATGGACAAATTCTTTTTAGTACGTGAAGAATTTAATTAAAGATTGAAAATTACTACAATCAATATTGGGCGCAGACCCTGCGCCCCTACGTAAATAATGACTAATACACAACCTGTAATTTTAGGATTTGATCCCGGTCGTGATAAATGCGGGATTGCGGTGATGGGATTGGATAGACAACTATTTTATCATCAAGTTGTTTTGGCAAATGAGGCGATCGCTAATATTGAAACACAACTGCAAAAATTCCCTGTATCCTTAATGGTGATGGGAGATCAAACAACGGCTAAAAAGTGGAAACAGCAACTTAATCAGGAATTAAGCAAACCCACCAATATCATTTTAGTTGATGAACGTTATTCCACTTTACAAGCACGCGATCGCTATTGGCAGATGTATCCACCCCAAGGCATCACTAAACTATTACCCAAGGGTTTGCGTCAACCCCCCCGGCCAATAGATGACATTGTGGCCATTCTCCTGATTGAACGATATCTTAACCGACTAACTGACAACTAATTTACAATTCAGCCCGAATTGTAAAAGCATAATCCCCTCCAGGTTCTAACTGATAGTCCTGTTGTTCTAAAAACCGCCCTAGAGGTTCTTTGATTAAAGCACGACCCTGGGAAGGCTTTACAGAAAGTTCTCCCCGACGGAAATGCCACTGGAAATGCCACTGAAAATTACCGGCGCTAACTTCACCTTCAAGAAAGCCTTGTTGCCAAGATTGGCGGGTAACTCTCACATGAGCAGTAGTTTCTGGCAGACGTTTAGCACTCACGCTTGTTTGATGTCACGTATGGGATAAAAGCCAATTATTTATGTAGGCTACTTATTCTATGTACCAAAAATAGCTTAATTCTACAAACTAATCAAAACAAGATAAGTTAGTAAAGTCCAGTTTCTTAACTACTCTTTTGTGGTCAAATTACGATAAAAGCAAGATAATAATGCAATTATTACATAAAACTATTTGTGAAGAGTGTGCTTTTTATATCAAATTAGAATGCACTCACCCTGATGAGTTGGGAGTTAATTGTGCTACTGTCACTTTCTGTAATTCATTCACTCCAGCGGTAGAAATTGATAGTCCTTGCGTGTCTTTTGGTAATGATGATGAATATTAATTTATACAGTGCGTAAGTCCTATAAACTTACGAATCTCTAAGGGACTTCCAATTAAAAAAATACCCAAAAATTTCTCGTGGTGCGGGACGAAAAGCCCGCTAATCATCAAGGACGGGCAGGATGCCCATCCCACAAAATTGGGTAATTTATTTTTTGGTGTTCCCTAAGTCCAAATCAATAAACTCGCAATTTTCTAATAAATAATGTACAATATAATGTATGCACTAAGTATACTTCTAAATTGTGTCAACTAAAATTCGCAAACAGATTTATATCCAACCAAGTCAAGAACATCTACTCAAAGAGATTGCACAACAAACAGGTATAAGTGAAGCCGAGATTATTCGTCAAGCCATTGACCTTCATCTTAGTGAAATCACTGTCCCCCAAACCGATATCTCATTGTGGGAAGCCGAAAGAGAATTTATTGCACAAATCAAAACTCGACCTGTTCAAGCTGGAGGTAGGGACTGGAAGCGGGAAGATCTTTATGAACGGTAGAGTCTTTATTGATACGAATATTCTAGTGTACATCTACGATTCATTAGATACGATAAAACAGGAAAAAGCGATCGCAGTTGTTGATAGGTTAATTCGTTCGGGGAAAGCAGTAATTAGTCCCCAGGTGATAGGGGAGTTTTTTATGGCTACAACCCGCACTAGGCGATCGCTTTTAACTCCTGCTGAGGCACTGGTGCGAATGCGTAACTACTTAGCAGTTTGCCATATTGTTGATATGACAAAATTAATCTGCCTAGAAGCGATTCGTGGTGTAGAAAGCCATAACTTTAGTTTTTGGGACGCGCAAATTTGGGCAACAGCAAGACTTAATCAAATTGAAGAAATTTACAGTGAAGATTTTCCATCAGGTGCAACTGTTGAGGGTGTAAAGTTTACAAATCCTTTTAAACTGAATGATTAATTATGCTTTATACACCTCCGAAAATTAAATGTGCGTCGTTTGAACCCCTTGTAGAGACGTTCCATGGAACGTCTCTACAAGCTTTACCGGAGAAGTCTTTTATACACTTCCAATGAAAATAACCAACACCTAAAAAATAATATACAATAATAGGAATCCGGTTTGATTCCTGATAGCGTTCACGTAGTGTGCCGAAGGCATAGCGTGGCGTTAGCCATATATACTTGTGTGGTCAGGGAACAGGAAAGACAGAATTAATACCTACTGAGTCTTGTATGGCTACGCCACGCAGGCTATCAAAAATCGGCGTTGCTGAATTAGGGTATGAAATTGAAAAATCAATGATTTCAAACTCTTACTCTCTGCGACTGGAGAGCCTCTGCGTGTTCGCGCAGCGTGCCGTAGGCATAACAAAATCATACTCTTAACCAGCAACGCCTCTGAGGTATTTAACGAATGTTATCAAGATGCCAGAAAACAAGCTGCGTTGGAAACAGGGTTATGACTTGAAATCTTTCCCGTAGACTCTCTATTCACTACAGAAGAAAGTTTAAATCAAGATTATTTACCAGAACAATATTAATTGTTCCTTATCTTCCTTTGTGTTTTTGTGCGAAACAGAACTCAACTCATGCAACTATCATTAATTAAATATCCCATCTTGGGGATCATAAGTTTATTATTATTAGCTGTTAATATCAAACCAGTATTTTCCAATTCTCCCCCTACTCTAATACTGGCACAAGCCACAAATAGTAAAGCGGCTACAGATTCTTTAAATCAAGGGTTACAAGCGATTCAATTGGGAAAAATAGAAGCAGCAATTACCGCTTTTCGTCAAGCTATTAAACTAGATCCTAAATTAGCAGCAGCGCATTATAACTTGGGTTTAGCACTGCGACAATCGGGAAAATTACAACCTGCGGCAGATGCTTTTTATCAAGCTACCCAAGCTGATTCTCAATTTGCTTTAGCTTTTGCAAATTTAGGTGGGGCGCTATTAGAAGGAAATAATTTAAAATTGGCGCAAGATTATTTAAATCAGGCTTTGAAGTTAAATCCAAATCTGGGTTTTGCCCATTATAACATGGGGTTGCTGAAGGAACAGGAGAAAAATTGGGCAAGTGCGATCGCTTCTTTTAAAAAAGCTAGAAACTATAGTCAAAATGCTCCCGAACCAGCATATCATTTAGGTATCTGTTATTTGCAACAAGGGAAAACTGAACAAGCAAAAGCAGCTTTTAATCAAGCAATTCAAATAAATCCCAAATATGCGGAAGCACACTATAATCTTGGCTCAATTTTGTTTAATCAAGGTCAATTAAATGAAGCTTTAGCAGCTTTCAGAAAATCAGCCGCAGCTAATTCTACTTATGCTAACGCTTATTATGGTGCAGGATTAGTTTTTATGCAGTTGAAACAATACAAGGAAGCTGTACAAGTCTTCCAATATGCTCAAGATTTATATAATATTCAAGGTAATTTACAGTGGGTGAAAAATTCCCAGGAGTTATTACAACAATTGAAAAACTTAAATAAGTAGGTAGGGACGTTATCGGGAACGTCTCTACTCTTTCATCAGGTACTAATCCAATATTTTCTCAGCTTTTGGACAGATGAATAAATCTAGAGAAATAAGTAGAAGTTAATTAAATAAGTAACGGAGTAGAGACATGACTAAAACTAAAACTCAAGAACCTATTAGCAATTTAGAGTATGATTTTATCAGCGTCCTGCATACTAAAGCCGTAGCAGTTCAAGCTTATGAAAATTATATCAAAGATGCCAAAGAAGCTAATTCTCAACCCTGTGTAGAACTTTTCCAAAAATTACGGCAATCGGAAATTGAACAGGCGCACGAAATTCGTCATCATCTCCAAGAAGTGATGCAGAAAGGCAAGATGTAATTAATGCTGGGGGCAGGTTTAAGAGATTAATGACTTAAACCCACCCCTAACAATTAACGAATATACTCTTTCAATACGCTATTGCGATTAGGATGGCGTAATTTACGGAGTGCTTTAGCTTCGATTTGGCGAATGCGTTCGCGGGTAACGTTGAAAATCTGACCGATTTCTTCCAGAGTTTTCATGCGCCCATCATCTAAACCATAGCGAAGTCGGAGAACGTCTCTCTCCCGAGGACTGAGACTATCAAGGACTTTTTCTAGGTCTTCCCGCAGCAAGTTCTTAGAAACTTGATCTTCTGGAGTTTCACCATCAGATTCAATGAAATCACCTAAACGAGAATCTTCTTCTTTACCGATAGGTGTTTCTAAAGAAATTGGTAACTGGGCAGATTTGGCAATAAACCGCAGTTTCTCGATGGTCATTTCCATACGAGTTGCAATTTCTTCTTCTGTGGGTTTGCGTCCCATTTCTTGAGATAGGAGTTTGGTAGTTTTCTTAATCCGAGAAATGGTTTCGTAGAGATGAACCGGTAAACGGATAGTGCGGGACTGATCAGCGATCGCTCTTGTAATTGCTTGACGTATCCACCATGTAGCGTAGGTAGAAAACTTATAGCCTTTTTCGTGATCAAACTTTTCAGCAGCACGAATCAAACCCAAACTACCTTCTTGAATCAAGTCTTGGAAGGACAAGCCCCGATTCATGTATTTTTTGGCAATGGAAACTACAAGTCTCAAGTTCGACTGTACCATCTTGTCTTTCGCTCTCCGTCCCACGTGCAGACGGTAACGAAAGGTTGGTAATGGCAATGATACTTCTGCTGCCCATTCGCTGTCTCTAGGATCGCGTTCTAGGCGTTCACAAAGCCTTTCCCGCGCCCGTTCTAATTCCAGTAACTCAGCGATTTTCCGCGCTAGTTCAATTTCTTCGTCTGCGCGTAACAAACGAATCCGTCCAATTTCTTGCAGGTACAGACGAATTGAATCTTCTGTATAGTGCTTTTTCTTGGCGATTGGTGTCCGACGACGCGATTTAGCGGCTTTTCCAGACTTTGCGTCGTCCTCATCAGACTGAGGCTCTAAAAAATCATCAATTTCGCCGTCATCAGTCAGCAATAAGTCCTCTTCTTCTATTAAGAGTGCTTGTAATTCGATCTCAGGCGGATTTATCATTTCTAGGTCAGGCTGATAAATATTATCGAGTACGTTGTTAGCCTGGTTCATGCCGCGTTCCTCATGCTCCTTGCAGAATCAGTTACTGAAGACATTGCGATTACTTTTAGTGTGGAGTAATCTGTGAACCGAAAATCGGGTTTTGGCTAGTTAACCTCAGATATTTTCGGTGATTTTTTTCCTGTTTGATGCAGGATTGTTGAGTAAAAGTGGCAAATATCACTTTGAAAGCGAATTGGCCGCTTTTTTTAATTGTCATACCCGATCATCCTACATATCACTTTTGATTAACCGAATCTATAAACCTAGATCCATCTTTTTCAAAAAGTTTCCCGGTGCGGATACAGTGTATGACATTTAGCAGATTTAACTGTAAATACTGTTCCAATTGTAGCCTGTTTCACAAAAATTACACTCTTTTCGTGCATTATTTATGAACTTATTTACTAAGATTAAGCCACCTTTATCAAAAAGACATTAAAAATGGTGGTAATACCATTAAATCTTGTCGAAAACTTTTGGGTTGGTCAGTGGCATTCTTATTAAATTAAAAGGTAGGCACACTTGCTGCTTTATAAAACTTATACAAATTGTTCCTAACTGAACAAATAGTATTTATGTTCTGCTTGAACTTAGTCCGAAGGCGGATATTTGTTTACAGATATTAGTTCTGGTTGAACTAATTGTACATATTCACTATTAGCTAGTGATTGGTGTTTGTTTCCAGGCACTAACTCTTGTATATGCTATACCAAGAACTTGAACTAAGGAGTTAAAGTTATGGCATATTTTTAGCGAGGTAAGAGATGAATTAAGATTTCTCTCGATTTAGCCTTATTCACACATTAGCGCAGAGTTGAGATTTCTACCCTGTGCAACTTGACAAACTGTTCTTATGGTATGCAACGATATTTTAATCAGGTGATAAATAATATTGCTGCTAAAGTTGCCCAAAGATATATTTGGGTAAATTAACGTATGTCAATTGTAGTTATGAATACTTCGGATTTTAAGAAGGTGGCTGTCATCTGGTTATGAAAAGTTTTGTGTATACTTACTCAGCTTTGCTTTGTAGATAATATCTAGTTGCGCTTTATAAGCATAGCAAATGCTTTCCCCCTTTGTGGAGAAAATTTATGATTTTTAGGGAAAAATTTATCGAGAAAGGGAACGGGGGAGGTAGATCCGTAATTACCAATCACCCATTACCCATTACTCATTACCTTAGATATCTAAATCTGTCATATTCAGTTTAGAACCATAGGTTTCAATGAATTCCCGGCGGGGTGCAACGCGATCGCCCATAAGAATGGTAAAAATCCGATCAGCTTCGGCTGCGTCTTCAATTTCCACTCGTTTGAGGGTACGGGTTTCTGGATTCATGGTGGTTGTCCAGAGTTGTTCTGGCATCATTTCTCCCAGACCTTTAAAACGTTGAATGGTATAGTTAGCATTGCTGGGAAGAGTACCTAGATGTTGTTGCAATTCCCGTTCGCTATAACAATACTGGTAATTTTTACCCCGTTCGACTTTGTACAAGGGAGGACAAGCGATATAGATGAAACCTTGTTCAATCAATGCCCGTTGATAACGATAGAAGAAAGTTAACAACAGCGTGCGGATGTGCGCCCCATCTACGTCAGCATCAGTCATTAATACTACGTGATGATATCGTAACTGCGAGGCGTTGAATTCTTCACCTTTGACACCTAAACCCAGTGCGGTAATTAAGGCTTGAATTTCGTTATTTTTATAGATTTTGGCATCGTCGGTTTTTTCAATGTTGAGGATTTTACCACGCAGAGGCAGAATTGCTTGGGTTCGGCGATCGCGTCCTTGCTTTGCACTATTGTGAACAAATACACCACTGGCTAAAGCGAAGTTATGTGTTTGCGGAACTTCGATATCGTAAACGTCTACCTGTTCTGCTAAACGTTCAATACTGACAATGCGGTGATTGTAATTAGCAACAGCTTCATAGGCTAACGCTGGATTACCATCGAAGTAGCGTTGACAAAAATTATCAAACCGTAATAAAGACTTGTCTTTTGTTTGTTGACGGTACGTATTATAAGCTTCTAAATCAAGCTTACCTTGCTCAACTTCAATCTGCTTGAGGACAGTAATAGTTTTGCGATAGTAGGTTTGCTGCAAAGTAGCATGACGTTGGGCGCGAAATTCAGGTGTCCATTGCTGCTGTGTTTTTTCTCGCCGCCATGCCAATAAAGCTTCATTTTCCCATTGTTCCTTAGCCAAAAGTGATTGAGTTTCACGGGCTTGGGGATTATTAGCAAAATAGGCGCTAACTCTTTGGGATTGGGCTAACCGATTAGCTTCATCACTCCAATAGTCTTGCTGTGCTTGATTGAGGCGTTTATGGTTTTCCTGACGATAAGTTTGGTTATTGTCATAAAACTCTCTCCATTTGCCCAGCATATAACTTTGATAGGCTTCATCTTGCCATTGTTCCTTAGCTTGTGCTGACAAAATTTGCTGCGTTTCCGGCTGCTGCATTCTTTGACTCATCTTGACACGAAATTCTTTACCTTGACGAGTTTTCCGGCTCTTTTCAATTACATCTTGACGATGTAATGTTTTTTCAATATGAGCGCGATGCAAAGCTAAGTGTGACTCAACCGATAACCGCTGTAAATTCGTAGGGTTATTATTACGCTTGTTGAAATCAAGATGATGGCAGTGTTCTCCATCTGTTAGCTGATAAACACCTAAATAACGGTTATACCAATCCGCTAAGGTATGGGTAAACAACCAAGAATCAGAACGGGGATTCCAAACCATTTCATAACCATCAATGGTAATCCCTGGATTGCTGATATCAGATATTTGCCGATATAGAGGCATGAGGGAATCATCAGGGGTTAATAATGCGGCTTGCTTGTAACTGCCATCGCGTAACATGAAGCGATGATCTGGTGTGCAAACAATTGTTTCGCCATTATCCAATGTCACCTTAATGACTTCAGCATTGGCTTTAGTCATGCGGGGGTTAATAATCCGTTCTACCCCAATAGTGCCATCATTACGAATGGTGTAGCAAAAATGCTCTTTGCCGATTGCTTGTTCGGCGACGATTTCTTTAAAACTGAGCGATCGCCCATCAACTAATGCTACTAATGTATCACCATGAAAACAGCCTCCCGCTGAATCGCCTTCCACGATGTATATTTCAGACTCAGCCGGATCACGAGAACTACAATCTGCTAACTTACCAGGTAGAGGAGAGGATTCTAATACTGATTTCCGACGGACTAATTCCCGCGCATGACGGGCAGCTTCAGCAGCTTTAAACGCTTGGATAGCTTTATCTAAAATAGCATCAGCGATCGCCGGATGAAAGTCTAGATATTCAGTGAGAACTTCCCCCACAAAAGAATCAACGATACCGCGAACTTCTGTATTTCCCAGTTTAGTTTTAGTTTGTCCCTCAAATTCAGGATCAGGGACTTTAACAGAAATTACAGCAGTTAGACCTTCACGGACGTGTTCACCACTGAGGTTAGATTCATTCTCTTTAATTTTATTCCGTTTGCGAGCGGTTGCATTTAATGTCCGAGTTAAAACGGCTTTTAAACCTTCTAGGTGTGTACCACCATCAATAGTCCGAATATTATTAGCAAAGCCGAGGACATTATCTGTATAAGCATCAGTACACCACTGCAAAGAAACTTCTACCTGGACGTTATTACGTTCCCCTTGGACATAGATAATTTCTTCATGGAGAGGTTGCTTCTCACGGTTCATGTAGGCGATATATTCTTTAATACCACCCTTGTACTCATAAGTTTCTATTCTCGGTGTATCGCTTTTAATGATTTCTAAACGATGATCGGTAAAAGTAATTCTGACACCTGCATTTAAGTACGCTAACTCGCGCAATCTTCCTGATAAAGTAATGTAATCGAATTCTATGCTGGTGGTAAAAATTTGTGTATCTGGCTTGAAGGTAATAGAAGTACCAGTTCTATCTTCTTTGTAAGGCGTTGCTACCAATTCCGTAACAGGGAAACTCCGTTCATATCGTTGGGTATGTACCTTGCGATCGCGCCAAACCGTAACTTCTACAAACTCGGACAGGGCGTTAACAACCGAAATCCCCACCCCGTGTAAACCACCGGAAACTTTGTAGCCACCACCACCAAACTTACCACCAGCGTGGAGAACAGTTAACACAGTTTCTAAAGCTGATTTTCCGGTTTTTGGGTGAATATCTACGGGAATACCCCGACCATCATCTGTTACTGTCACAGAACCATCAGCATTAATATCCACTTCAACATGGGTACAGTGACCCGCCAAAGCTTCATCAACAGAGTTGTCCACTACCTCGTAAACTAAATGGTGGAGTCCTCGCGGACCTGTAGTACCAATGTACATCCCTGGTCGTTTGCGGACGGCTTCCAGACCTTCCAGAACTTGAATCTGATCGGCGCTGTAACTGCTCGTCATGAAAATTCTCCTGATGCTTGGGGTTAATATCGCCAAAAGGCTAAAAAAGTCAAATCACCCCAACATTATAACACAAAAGCCTTCCTGCCGTCTGTAGCGCGATTTTGTGAGAAGTTTATTAGGGGTTGTAACCCTAATGGGAATTCAAGAGACAATTACCTGTTCCCAGTTCTTCTTCCCAATGACTAAGTAGGTTGGCGTTGAAAATTGTCGTTATGGCAAGGCAAAAGGCAAGAGGCAAGAGGCAAGAGTGAAGAGGGTTTGGGCGATTTTACGTTTCTTTACACAGTTTGGTTTTATTGTGTTCACCTACTTAATGACTAATAACTAATGACCAATGACTAAATTAATTGTAATTTGTGGAGCGACAGCGACGGGTAAATCTGGTTTGGCTTTGAGTTTAGCACAAAGGTTAAATTCTGTAATTCTTAGTGCTGATTCTCGTCAAGTATATCGTGAGTTTGATATTGGTACGGCTAAACCAAATATGGTTGAACAAAAATCAGTTCCCCATCATTTAATAGATATCTGTGAACCAACTGAAATAATGACATTAGCAAATTATCAGGAACAAGCACAAGCTTTAATTGCTAGATTGGGGGGTGAAACACTGTTGTTAGTGGGTGGAACTGGTTTATATATTCGTTCCATTGTGCAAGGAATGAAGATTCCCAGGGTTTCACCACAACCAGAATTGCGATCGCAATTAGAATCTTTAGGACAAGTTCAACTTTACCAGATATTACAACAAGTTGATGCGATCGCTGCCCAAAAAATTCATGCTCACGATTTGGTGCGAACTTTAAGAGCTTTGGAAGTTTATTATACAACTGGTATACCCATTTCTGAACAGCAAGGAGAAAACCCACCGGATTATCCAATTTTGCAAATTTGTTTAGATTCTGATGCAGAACATTTAGACGTGAGAATTCGCAAGCGAACTGAGCAAATGATAGCAGATGGTTTAGTTGGTGAAGTTGAATATCTTTGTCAAAAATATGGTACTGATTTATCTTTATTAAATACTTTGGGATATCAAGAAATCAAGCAATATTTAGCTGGTGAACTTTCTTTAGAAGAAGCAAAAGAATTAATTGTTTTACATACCAGACAATTCGCTAAACGTCAACGGACTTGGTTTAGACAATCTCCTAATCTTGAATATGTTAATATGGATAATTCTGATTTATTAAAAAGTGTTTGGCAACGAATTAATCAATTTGTCTGATAGCTGACGGGATGACAAAAAGAGTTAAGATGCAGACAGAATAAGGCTCATAAGTAGGTGAACACAATAAAACCAAACTGTGTAAAGAAATGTAAAATCGCCCAAACCCTCTTCACTCTTGCCTCTTGCATGAGTGCCTTGCCATAACGACAATTTTCAACACCAACCTACTTAGTTCTCTCAAGAGAACACCAAAAAATAAATTACCCAATTTTGTGGGATGGGCATCCTGCCCGTCCTTATATTTAGAAATGCCCATACCACAGTCAAAACTTTACTCCGTAAGGATTTTGTTATAATTAATTCTCAATTACCGTTGAACGCTTTGCAACTCTATGTCCCAGGTATTGCTCCCCCAATCGCTTCAGCAAGACTTACCACTTACTGCCCTTGCACCTATGCAGGATGTAACCAATCTCTGGTTTATGAAAGTCATTGCCCACTACGGTAGCCCTGACTACTTCTTTACTGAGTATTTTCGTGTCAATGATACCTCACGACTCAATCGGAAAATCCTGGCAGCAATTACCGAAAACGATACAGGTCGCCCGGTTTTTGCCCAAATGATTGGCGAAAGTATCCCCGATTTAGCCAGAACCGCAAAGGAACTCTGCGGCTATAATATCGCTGGAGTAGACTTAAATATGGGCTGTCCTGCGCCGAGAATCTATCGCAAAAATGTTGGAGGTGGATTACTCCGAGAACCGGAAAAAGTCGAGCGGATTTTGGGAGAACTGCGTTCTGTGGTTAATGATAGACCCTTAACGGTGAAGATGCGCTTAGGTTTTGAAAATACAGATAACTTTTATAAAATCCTAGATATAATTGCTGATAACAATATTGATTTATTGAGTTTGCATGGTCGCACGGTGAAAGATATGTATCACGGGGAAGTTAAGTATGATTTGATTGCGGAAGCGGTGAGACGGGTTAACTGTCCAGTGCTGGCTAATGGCAATATCAAATCGGCGACAACTGCCTTAGAAGTGCTTTCGCAAACAGGTGCAGCGGGGGTGATGGTGGGACGTTGGGCGATTGGAAATCCTTGGCTGTTTAATCAAATTCGTCAGGCTTTACGGGGAGAACAGATCACACCAGTGCCGTTAGCAGAGGTACGCAATTACATCGATCGCTTATGGCAAACCCCTACAGCTTCCACTATGCCAGAACGAGCGCGGATAGGCTACCTGAAAATGTTTCTAAACTACATTGCTTTAAATGTTGATACTGACGGTCATTTTCTGCGGCTGATGCGACACACCTCTACAGAGATAGAATTATTTAAACTCTGCGATCGCTTTCTCCTGACAGATTTAACGAAAACTTTAGCCCTAACACCCTCAACTATTCTTGTTTAAATCTAGTACAACACAGCGTAAATAAACCAACAATTCTCTATTCGGCGTTAGTGAATTTATCAGGCTTCGCCCCGCTTCGCTAACACGCAGAGGCGCAGAGTCGCAGAGAGTAAGAGATTGAGAAATAGAATTTTTGATTTTCATGCCTCAATATGGCTTCGCCACGCAGGCTATCAGCAACGCCCTCTATTCAAAGCCAGACAGCAACCTAGTTCCTGACTCCTGAATTCTGCTGTATTTAATGAATGGGTACGACAGGACTCGAACCTGTGACCGTCCGCTTAGAAGGCAGAATTTATTTATCTAAAACCCAGTGTTAGTAATGGTTTTGGCCACATCTAAAATAATTGATCTAATTTTGATCTACCTTATTAATGCTGTAATAATTTTTAACAAAGTTGTTCATATTTGTAATGCCCACTAATCCTACACAACCTGTTTAGATTCTGATCAATCCTAACCTTCTTGATAAAAGCTAGGATTCCAATTAATTAAAAATCTATTTCCTCGCGGATTTGCTTATAACGACGTAAATCGTTTTGATTTCTTGCTGTTATTTCATTTAACTTTTCAAGAGCTTTATCAAGGTTCTGAGTGTTATAAATACAATATTGTCTACCCTTTTCAAATACACTATAAAAGCCTGTTAAACCAATACTTTTGCCATATTCTGTCAAATCTGTACACCATTTGACATAAAGGTTATTGCCTACAGCAGCTAATTCATGCTTGATTAATTCATCTTGTCTGATTCTATTACCTCTAGCGATTCCTACGGAGCGCTTCGCTATCGCTGAATTTAAAGCTTGCTCACGAGATTGAGAAGAAAAATCAAAATCTTCACTCAAAACTAGCTTATCATTGAGATATATGTCGTAAGAAAATACATTCATTTTCGCTGATTCACGATAATACTGGCGAAGATTACGGATAGAACCTTTGATTTCTGGATGCTGGTAAAACATTCATTTAAACCTTGGTAAAATATGAAAAACAAAATAAATTTTATCTTGACCAATAAAACCGTCACGTTTACCATTAATTACTTTAATCATAATTTCCTTTATTTTATTCATTAATTCACTGCCAGAATAAACTAGCAGTAATGTTACATTATCTATTCATCCTTATCATTTAGATGATTAGAAATTACTCTCACAAGACTGTCAATATTTGATTGATTAAGCATTTTATTCTTGACTATCAAATCAAATATATAAATTGACTGCATGGGGTTTAGTTGTTTGAGCTTTTTAACAACATCACTCCAAACACCATTAATGATTTTGTTTGACAATTCTTCAGCAAAACACCAAGCTTCTGATGCTTCAAGATACATTTGATTCACCTCTTGTCTAAACTAAATTATTTAGAATTTCATTGTTTGGCAAACAAGCTCTTGAATCCAGAATCAGAATCAGGCGATTCCTCCCAGTGAAAGCGATTGCTGAAAGTTCCTACAATTGTAATGCGATTCCTACGGAGCGCTTCGCTATCGCTCAACTTAACTACTGTATAATTCCCATGAGGTGAAACACTTTTTACTTCACATTCAATTCCTGCAAAATTGATTCTGTTCATGATATAATTCTATTACTACTAAAACACCCTAAATAACAGGGAATAGCCTCTAAATATTCCCATTTTTTCAATTCCAAGTATCCTAGCTATCGAGCCATTTCAAGTTATCTTAGAATGGCTTGTTTCTTAGCAGTATACACAAAACTTTCTAATTCTAGCTGGATAGAAATTGCAGACTGTTCAAGAGAATCGCTAGGATATTTTGCGGATAAGTTTCTAATTTTCTCCAAGATTTCTGCGACATCATTTTCAAGCATCTTCAAGCTATTACTGTCCATTGGTGGTTCAACTGATTTAACTAATTTCATGGCTTTAAACAACAACAGCAAACTCTAAAGGCGGTAGCACAGAAATAATTTTGTTATGATTACCTGTATTGATTACTTCGCTGGAATTGGTGCGTGGGAATTAGCTGCTGAAATTCTTGAACAAATTTATGGTTATCAGGTTTTCACAACTTACCAATTTGCAGAAATTCTCCTTGAAGCTCAACAAGTATTACGTTCGCACTATTCACTAATTCCTATTCACTCTGATATTAAAACTTACACACCGCCGCAAAATATAGATGTCTATTTCGTTTCCCACCCATGCACAGGCACATCTAACGCAGGTAAAAGAACCGGACTTGCACACCCAGAGTCAAACTTATGGTTTGAAGCCCTCCGGTGTATCTGCATTGGCAAGCCCAAATTTGTCGTTATTGAGCAACCTGAAGGATTTATCCATAGAGGATTACGAGCGTGTCTTGGAGGACTCAGAATGGCAGGATACTCTACAGAAGTTGAAATTATCTCGGCATCGCAGCTTGGCGCACCCCACAGACGAAGCAGAGTCTTTGTTATTGCCCACACCAACGACTTATCCTTGCAGCAACGGGAAGGGTGGAAATGCTGGGATGAACAAATTGGAATGGACATTGAAACAACAAGGTCGTTTGGAGAGCGATAGCGAAGCGCTGCTGCAAGCAGTTCGCAAGCTTTCAATAGAAGTATGCCTATGGTTAATGGGATTTCCCCTTGGTTATCTGGATTGTCTTATTCAGGGTGGTGGAAAATCAATAAACCCCCGCTCGATTGTGGAGTTCCCAGAAACACGCCGGGACGTAGAGAAGCAATTAATTTAATTGGTCGTTCAATTGTGCCGTTACAAGCAGCAATTCCTTTGATGAGAGTAAAGTTTTTAGCAAGTCTAGGGGGTAAATGAGCAATCGTACAGAAAGTTACGCTAAGGCTGTAACCCATACTGGATAAGCATTCTGTCAATCAATATTTTTGGTAATTCTCAACGTACCAATTAACCCAAACTTTATTTAGCACAGTAATTTACTACGGTACAGCAAGGGTTTGAGACTACTACTTTTCATAGGCTTCAATTGGTACAGTTTTTTTCTTGGCATCCAGGATGTTACCAGCATCTTATCAATTCCTTAGCGTAAGTTTCGGAATCACTGCTCATTTCACCCCGTACTCCTCGACAACAACTATCTTTTCAAATTGTTAAACAGGCAAGTTGAATATATCCATTTTGATGCTTTTAATTTT
Source organism: Anabaena sp. AL93 (assembly GCF_001672085.1). Classification (NCBI taxonomy): domain Bacteria; kingdom Bacillati; phylum Cyanobacteriota; class Cyanophyceae; order Nostocales; family Nostocaceae; genus Anabaena; species Anabaena sp. AL93. The sequence goes on from NZ_LJOU01000023.1 coordinate 18,792, forward strand.
TCATTCTCAATTTATAGTTCCACGGTTTAAAGATATTCTCATCAATTGACAATTACAGCACTTCCCGGTGTTATGAGGTACACATCTAGCGATTAAGATGCCTATACCACGAGAGTTTCATTATTCAAGCTTGTACCTCATTACAGACGGAAGTGCTGTAAGTTTTTTCCGCGTGCCTTTTGTTAGGTATAAGCAACTTTTTTGGCTTTTATTGTTCTCGTAATGTATACGCGAACAAAATATTTTTGACTTTACCCCCTATCTCTCCTTAACCGAGCAGTATTGCGTCAGGTTGTATTGTCCTCTAGTCTTCCATCTTCCATGTGAATAACACGATCAGCTATGTCTAAAATTCGATCATCATGGGTAACAAGTAAAATAGTACAATGTTTCTCTTTGGCTAAAATTTGCATTAAATTAACTACATCTCTACCTGTTTTTTTATCTAATGCTGCTGTGGGTTCATCGGCTAAAATTATGCTAGGATGACTGACTAAGGCACGAGCGATCGCTACTCTTTGTTTTTGTCCTCCAGATAAATTATCAGGATAATAGTTTATTCTTTCACCTAAACCAACCTCTTTTAATATAGCTTCTGATTTAGCGATCGCTTGTTTTTTGCTAATATTTTCATGAAGTTCTATGGACATTTGTACATTTTCTCTTGCTGTTAAAAATGGTAATAAATTATGTGCCTGAAAAATATAACCAATATGACGACGTATTTGGACTAATTGCTCTTCACTTGCCCCATATAATTCTTGATTTAATTCTTGTAAACTACCATTTTGTACTGAGCGTAAAGCACCAATTAAGGAAAGTAAAGTCGTTTTTCCTGAACCAGAAGGACCTGTCAAAATTACAATTTCTCCTGCTTTAATTTCTAAATTAATATCAAATAATACCTGTTTTGTTAATTCTTTTTCACCATAAAAATGGTTTAAATCCTCAATTTTTATACTTGGGTTCATAACTAGTTAAAACTCCTAAATAACTATTAAAAAACTATTAAAAAATATCAGCAGGATCGGCAGATTTTAATTTAGCAACGGCAGTTGCACCAGAAATAAAACACATTAACATTGTTGTGATGAAAACAACTATTCCTCTTTCCCAAGTCATAACTACAGGTAAAAGAGTAGCTGCTTTTGTAAAATGATATTGAATTATCGCAATCAAAAAGCCGGGAATGTAGCCTAAAATAGCAATCAAAAAAGCTTGTTGTAATACCATTAATAAAAGATAATTATTACGATAACCAATAGCTTTTAATGTAGCATATTGAGGTAAATGTTCAGAAACATTAGAATAAAGAATCTGATAAACAACGACAATACCTACAATAATTCCTAATGCAACTCCTAAGTTAAAAATAAAGCCAATAGCTGTGCTAGTTTGCCAATAATTTTTTTCAAAGTTAATAAATTCTTGTTTACTTAAAATTTTCACATCTTTGGGTAAATACTGTTTAAGTTTTTTACCAAAATATTCTAAATTTGCATCAGATTTTAATTTAATAAAACCAATATCTATTATGCCTTTTTTACGGTTAGAAAAAATCCTTTGAAAATTCAAATGACTGGTGATTAAATTACCATCTGAACCAAAAGATGTACCTAATTGAAATAAACCAGCTACTGTGATTTTCCGATTATTTCCACTAGCTGTTATTTCAGTAATTACTGTTTTTTGTTTTTTAAATTCAGCAACAACTGGACCAAATTCACGTCTTGAACCTTGATCAAATAATACTTTGTCTGGTATTTTTAATTTATCTATATTTTCATGAACACCTGGTAAATCAAAAATTTGATCTCTAATATCAAAACCAATGATAAAAATATTCCGCCAATTATTTCTGGTTTGGGGATTTTTCCATTGACCAAAACCCAAATAAATTGGGGTAACAAAATCTACTTCTGGAAAAGCTAAAGTTTGAGTTAAACGACGTTCTGGAAAACTTTCCATAGCAATTAAAGCGGTACTACGAGGACTGATTAAAAAATAATCTCCATTTAATCCTTGATGTAAACGCACAGCACTATCAAATAAAGCATCACGAATACCTAACTGCATAAAAACAATAACTACGGCAAAAATTACGCCAGAAAGGGCGACAATTAATCTAATTTTTTGATATCTTAGTTGTAACCAAGCTGTGGGTAATTTGTTAAACATGATTGATTTTATGAGTGATGATTGAGATATTAAGTTTTAAAAGACCAAAAGGCGAATATAATTCGCTACTACACAAGCAAAGTCCACGTGAGTGGACTGATGAGAAACTTTTTGCCTATGTAGACGCTATTTCTCATCGCTTTACAAACATCCTCTAAGATATTAATTATTCGGTTTTCCAGGATTAATAATGACATTAACTTGTAAATTAGTCAACCGAGAAACTTTGATACTATCTTTTGGATTTAATTTAATTTTTACTTCCACAACTCTAGCATCTGCATCTGCTACGGGATCTGTTCCTAGTACATTTTTGCTACTAATTTCTAAGCCAATTTCATCTACAATTCCTGTTAATTCTTCAACAATACCATCAGATTTTATGGTGGCAATTTGCCCTAGTTTTACTTTATTAATATCGGTTTCATATATTTCAGTTGTGACATACATTTGTTGAGTATTACCAATCGCAACAATGCCTTTATTACTAATAAGTTCACCTGGCCAAGTGTGAATTTTAATAATTTGCCCATTTTGAGGGGAACGAACATAGGATAAATCTAAATTAGCTTGAGCAGTTTTGACGGCTTTTTGTGCAGCTTCTAATTGTGTATTTGCTAGTATTACATCCGTAGGTCTTACTTCTGATACTGCTGCTAAAGTTGCTTTTTCTTGATTAATTTGACGACTAACTGTGTTAACAGTACGATTAAGATTTGCGGTAGCTTGATTAATTTGCTCTTGTTTAGTGGTAATAATTTGATTTAAAGTTGATTTTGCTTCTTTTAGCTGATTTTCTTTGATTTCTTTTTGCAGACAGATATTATCTCTTTGAGAAGCGGAAACAGCACCATCTGTATATAAATTTTCATAGCGGTTACATTCTCTTTGGGCATTTTCTAATTCAGATTCAACTCTTTGAATGACGGCTTTTTGAGTATTCTTTTGTCCTTCTAAATCGTATTTTAAACTAGCAATAGTGGCTTTTTGGGTAGCAATTTGTCCTTGTAATTCGGCTTGAGTTGCTTGAAATTTGGATCTTTGAGCGGAAATTTCCCCTTGTTTTGCACCAGATTTTACTTGTTGTAAACGCGAATTAGCAACTTTAACATTTGTTTTAGCTTCTTCTAAAAGTGCGATGAGGCGATCGCTATTATCAAGAATAGCAATGATTTGTCCAGCATTTATTTGTTGTCCACGTTTAACTAAAAGTTTTTTAACTTTTGCACCTTCCATAAAAGCGGGGGCTGATAATTGAATGACTTCTCCCTGGGGTTCTAAATATCCTAAAGCTGCTATTGCTTGAGGAAGATTTTGATTTTGTGAAGAAACTGGTAAAGATGTTTGATTAGGTAACTGTTTTTTAACTATAGAGTAGGCGATCGCAATCACAAATCCTGAACTAACTATAGCAATAATTAAGGTAGTTGTACCACTCTTTTTAAAAGGATTGAATAGTTGCAAATTCATATTTACTCACGTTTTTAATTGCGTTATTATCTTAATATACCTTTAATGTGACAACAAATTTTTAAAGCAGCAAGCTTAAGAAACTATCTCTTTTGCACATAAATAACCACTAATAATTGTTCCCGTAAATCCATGTCCGGGATATGTCCAACTTGATGCAAAATACAGCCCCGGAATAGGAGATTTATTAGGTGGTCTAAATAATCCCGCTTGACTAGGTATAGCTGCAAATCCGTAGGGTGTACCTTGAGGATTTAATGTATATCTTTGAATAGTTTTTGATGTTGCTACTTCATAATGTTCTACCTCTTCACTAATACCCGGAATCTCTTTTTCCAAGCGTTCTAAAGCTATTTGAGCAATTGATTCTTTCTTTTTCTTGTATTCTTGTAAGCTAAGTCCTTCCCAATCTGATAAATGATCAACTAAGAAAAAACATCCGGTACTTTTACCAGAAGGAGCAAGTCCTGAATCAATTTGACTATAATCCACAAAAGTAAAGTTTCGCTTCTCATATTCGGCTGTATTATTAATATTAATATCATCTAAACTATGAATATCATCATTAAACCTAAACATAGAATAGCTTAAGTTGCCAAGTTGAGAAATTTCCTTTTTAAAACCCAAGTAAATAGAAATAAATGTACAACCAGCTACACAGTTTTTAATCTGCTTTTGTAAAAGATTATTTTCTGGAGCAGGAAGTAAATTTACAATATTAGGAATAGCTGCATTAGCTATAATAATTTGGGCGAAAAATTGTTTAACTGTTTTCTTTGATTTACTCTCGCACTCAATCCCGATAACTTTTCCTTGATTTGTCATTATTTTGGTTACGAGATGAGATAATAATATCTCCCCGTTATTCTCTTTAATTACAGAAGCTAAATAATTAGATAAAACTTGAGATCCACCTTTGATAAACCAAGATCCATGAAAATAACTAGATTGTGCAAAAGAGTAAAATACGAGAGACAATGTGTATGGATTTGTATGGTAATAATACATATTTCCACAAAGTAATAATTTTAAGTCTTGATCTTTGATAATTGAATCTAGGAAACTACCCAAAGTTTGCTTAATTGCCAAAGTTAAATTAGGGTAAAGAAAAGGAAATACAGGTATTAGTAAAAGTCGTTGCCAATGTTTTTCTGGTAATCTAGTTACTTCTTCATAAATGGCATTTATTTTCTGAAAAAATTTTCTGATACCTTTTTTTTCATGGGGAAATTTTTGGCATAGTTTCGCAATTGCTAATTCTGCATTAGCAGGAATTGTAAAATCAAGGCGATTATTTTTAAAGCGGTAAAATTCATCTATTTTAATAAATTCAACATGATCAAATACTCCTAATTCTGCAAATATTTTTTTCTTGGGATCTTTGTCATGTAGCCCATCAAGTTGATGTAATCCTACCTCAAAGGTGAAATCTTTGCGCTTAAAAATAGTAGCACATCCACCGACCACATAATGTTGTTCGACTAACAAAACTTTTCTCCCTTCTTTTGCAAGTTTTGCACCCGCAGTTAAGCCTCCTAATCCTGCTCCGATGATAATAACATCGTAATTATTGTTAATTGAAGGTTCTATTTGTTGTTCATTTTGTGGGTTCATTTTTGATTACCTCTGTTACTTTTAATGTAGTACAGGCATCCTACCTGTATTTTTGAATTGTGACAGGCAAGATGCCTGTCCCACATTGATTACAATAATTTCTGGAAATAATCCTGGATTATTGTTGGTAATTCACAAGCTACTGGTTTAGCACTTTCATGATCACGCAAAGCCCAAATTAAGGTATTATTTCCGTAAGCTAATTTACGTCTTCCTCCTGATAGACTGTAATATTCAAAGTACAGTTTAAAACCATTTTTGTACCATTTTTCTAAATACATATTTACCTCAATTTCTTCAAAAGGCATTGCTTCTTGTAAGTGATTAACCATAACTTCAAGGCAAATATATTCACCTAGTTTACCCCTTGTTGTAAAAACATCAGGCATAAGTTTATAAATGAACTGTTCCAGTGTTTTTGCTTGCCAGTCGTAGTAGTTAGAGTAATAAAGATTTCCTACAGAATTGCTATCATAAATTCCTGTTTGGTAAGTTTTACTACTCAGAACTAGATCAGGACGAGGTTTTGTCTCTGATTTGTATTTAATTTCTCCTAAATCTTGAATAGAAACATATTCTATTTGATTTTCAGTTCTAATTGCTGGAATACTATTGTTAAGCATTTTTTGCAAGTAATCATAAAGATAAACTGGTAGTGGTGTTTGTTTGACAATACCATGTCCTGCAATTTCTACCCATGTAGTAGATAGGTTACTTTCTGCTATTTTGATCAAAGTTCCATCAATATTTTCTTTAAACCATTCAAATTCTAGATCAATAAATGATTGCTCAAAATTGCATTTATCAGTCATCCAGATTTTGCCGATGATATTATTTAGTGTTTCTGCTTCATTATAAATTCTTGTGCTAGAAGCATTTGTCACCATACCATATTCGCCAGTTTGGAAGTCTTGTAGCAAGCTATGACTAATGCGGTTTAATCCAAGTTCCCGTAGTTGTCCTACCCAAACTGGGAAGTTAGTAAAATATGTTTTACCACAAATAGCTTTACAATCTTTGAATGTTGTTTGAAATCTATAAATATATTTGCCATTTATCAAATCTAGTACAGATTCATTTTCAATCAGTGAAGGTATTACAGTGTCAATTTTATCAGATATTTCTGGTGTTTTTAGATGGACTAAACTAGCTACAATGGCTATATTTTTAGTCCAAATATTAATAGGAAATGTCAAAATCTGAAAATAATTTTTTTCTACTTGAGTAGTAAAAATAACTCCTTTTTGGCTTTTTATTTCTACTGTAATTAATTGGGGAAAGCTACCCGTAGCTTTGAAAATTGACTCTTTGACACACCATAATCTTGTAGCAAAAGAGCAAAGAGTATCATCATAATTTTTAAATTCCTGCAATAAAGCTTGATACTGATTTCCGAGTAAATCTAGCCATTGCTCTAGTGTTCTTTGTTCCACAAATTCTAAGTCGCAACCTTGAATATTTTGTCCAATGGTCATTAACAATAAGGTGCGACTATGAGCTATAGAAATCTGTAAGTTACTGTTAGCAATTTGTGGTTTTCCACTGTCTAACCAAGTTATTTCCTCTTGATTAATTCCGTTAACAAAAGCGTATTTTTCGGTAAATACTTGTTGTTCTATCTGATGACGAGTTTTACTGTCAAGACTATTAAATAATTCAGAATGTTTGTAAACAATTAACTGGGGTTTATCTGTCAATAAATGTGCATAAGATTTGAAACATTCTGTAATTTTATTTTCAATGAAAGAGCGATCGCCAATATCTTTTGGAAGTGGATATTCAGAAGTTGGTTTAAGTGATTTAACATGATAGCCAAAAATCTTTTCCAGAACTTCATTCTGATCATTAACAAAGACTACATCGGCAACTGCTGTCTGATCTTCTACTTTAAGAATTGTTGTTTCTACAAAACCTCTGCTGGAGAAATTTTGAATATTAAAAATCTCCCATTCCTCTATACTGATAGGTAGGTAAACATTTTGTGTGAGGGGAAGTTGACCAGACTGTAACAGGACATCACGCAAAAGTGGACTACCCAAAATAAAAGGAGCTAACTTATCAGATGAAAAGCAAATTTCAGAAGTATCAGTATTAAAAACCTTGGTTGACAAAATTACTTGCTCAGAATTAAGCAGATAAACCTTGTCAATATTTTGATAGGTAGAACCCTGAAAAAGTAGCCAACTATAGATATCTGTTTTTGACTCAAGATGTAAAGATTTATTGGGTATATTCAAATTTTTTGTTGGCTTTTCATTGCTGTGGTTTAAGGTAATTTCTGCTGAAAAATGAGGAGTTTTATAATTAGATTCTTCGGTAGAAATAGCTGCAAAAACTTTATTTCTATCTACTCTAGCGTGAATCTGAATTTTGATTTCTCCATTTTCAGGTACTACGATAGGACGTAAAAGAGAAATATGCTCTAATTTGACAGAATTGATATTAGTAATTCCTGTGACATAAGACGCTGCTTGTGTCATTGCTTCTAAACCAAATACGGTAGGAAATAATAGCGAACCATTGAAATTATGATCATTCACATAAAGGTCATGTTGACGATTAAGAGAACAATGCACAATTAACTCTATTCCTGGTTCAAAATACTCTACTTTTTCTAGATAACGATTAGCAACGGGTAAATTATAAGTATTACGTCTCCAAGTATCTAAACCACCTAATTTAGCCGCAATAACAATTTGTTGATCGTCCGCACAATTTTCTATCCAGTGCAAAAATTCTGCTACTCCAAGGTGGGGAGGTATAGCATCAATTCCCATATTAGCTAATGTTTTAGTGCTGCCCATTTTTGCACCCATTCCTACTTCACTCCAAACACTATAGGCTAGAGTTATTGTCTCTGTTCCTGTTTGTTTTTTGAGATTTCTTAATAATAAATCTACCGTTTCGTTAGAAAAAGCATACCAACTATTGCCTAACATTCCTGTAACTCCAATAATAGAAGTAAAGGCAATAAAATATTTTAATTGATGGTATTTTAAGGCTGTAATTAAATTCCACGCACCAATTAATTTAGGTGCTATTTCTTGATATGCTTCGCTAGAAGATACTTGTTCTGTTCGGCGAGGTTTATTAGTACCTGCTCCGTGAATTACTGTTGTAATAATTCCTAATTCAGTTGTTACTTTTTGAATCAGTTGATTGACTGCATTTAAGTCAGTAATATTGCAAGAGTAATATTTAGCTATTAATTGAGCATCTGCGTATTTTTTAAGAGTATTTTGTACTTCATCATTCACAGGAGAACTACCAACTAAAGCCATTTTACAGTGATATTTTTCAGCAAGAGCAATAGCACATTCAGCCGTAATTCCTTTAGCACCACCTGTAACGATGATTACGTCTTCTGGTGTGAGATTAACATTTCTTGATTGTGATTTTTTCTGTGCTAAGTCATAAACCATTTGATGACGTTGACTTTCACAATTATAACCAGCTACACTATAATTATCGCTTGTGGTAAATTCAGCTTTTATTTTCTGGTTAATAATCTCCAAAGACAGTCTGTGATCAAATTCTAAAACCCGGATTTTCAGCTTAGGACGTTCTAAATGTAAACTTGCAGCAAAGGAAGCTACACTAAAAACAGAAGTAGGTGGATCATTATTTTCGCAGCGAGAAAAATAACCATTGCCAAATTGAATAAATGCTAATTCGCAGATTTTTCCAGCAGTTTTTTGAGCTAAATTTGTCAATATTTCTATAGTTTCTGTTAAATCTTCCCATGTTTCTGGGATTAAAATTAACAAGCGATCAGGTATATTAAAACCATCCCATAATTGGGCTATATTTTCAGCTAATTTCTGATGAGATTTGATGCAAGCAATGGCTATTTTCTCAACTGTGTCTCTAACATCAGTTGTTAATTCCTCCCTTAGCATTTCAACTGTAAAACTTCTCACATAAGATTGTGAAATAGTAGGTTCTGATGGTACTTTAGGTTTTTGAATAGATAATTTCTGAAGATAAAAAATAATCGCTTCGCTAATTTCTCCTAAGGTACTATTGGCAAATTCTGAAGGTTCAAATTTACCTTCCAAGTGATATATTTTAGCAATTTCAGCCATTAAAGAACCAGCTTTGATGCTGTCAAGATTTAGATCATCTAAAAGACGGTATTCTAACTTAATTACTTCTTTGGTTAATCCCGTTTTTTCTGCCGCAATCTCTACTACTTTTTCCTGTACCTTTTCTTTTAGATTAATAGTTTCTGTCTCAGTTACTTGCTCAGTTAGTCCAGTTCTTTGACTAAATGATTCTTCAAAATAAGCTACAATATTCTTGATGATTTCTGATAAGGTAGCATTAGCAAATTCTGAAGGTTCAAACTTGCCTTCCAAGTGATATATTTTAGCAATTTCAGCCATTAAAGAACCAGCTTTGATGCTGTCAAGATTTAGATCATCTAAAAGACGGTATTCTAATTTAATTACTTCTTTAGCTAATCCCGTTTTTTCGGACACAATTTCTACTATTTTTTGCCGTATTTGTTCCTGTATTTTAACAGTTTTACTTTCAACTATTTCATTACTTAGTAATTGGGAAGTTGATAATTGTGGAGGTTGTTTCTTATCTTGATAAGAAGATGAAGTAATGTTTGATTTTGATTCTGAGTGAGAATTGTTTAAATTTCCCTGCAAATAACCTAAATTTTGCAAATCAGCAAGAATGACTTTAGCATAAAAACCACTACGTTGTGTAAGTAACCGAGTTAAAACTCCTAGTAGTTCTTGTTTATTAAACTGAGTTTCCAAATTAGTTGAATTTTTCATGGTTTTCTCCTTGATAATTGTTTGATTGATGTATTTTAGAGGATGTTTGAAAAGTATTATGTTTAACACCAAAATCTCGAAAACCTAACCCCTAACCCCTTCCCTACTAGGGAAGGGGAACAGGAAAACAGGGCTTTCAAAGTCTCTCTCCTACTAGGAGAGAGATTTAGAGAGAGGTTTTTAGTAAGCTTTTAGACTTTCCAAACAACCTCTTAGAAAAATGGTAAAGATTCCAAATCAGCTTTAATCAATTCAGCTAAAAAAGCTCCTCTTTCTGTTAAATAACTAGAGAGTAAGGTTTCTAACTCTTCATTATTTATTGCAAGTTGTGATGGCATCGTTTGAAAACCCACTTTTTTATCTAATATTTGTTCTGGATTTTCATAATCAATGGAAACATTAAAATTACGTTCACAAGGATTGTCAATAAAAATCTTTTCTGCTGCGGGAATAAAAGAACGAACCAGACGATTTTTGTAAAGTTCTTCCCATTTAATATTACCTCCATGAACAAAATAATAAGCTAAAAAGCTGTTTAAATCTGAATCATTTCCAGGTTTTGACTCTAAGGGAAAACACTGACAAATATTAGAAATATTACTAACTAATCCTGATAGTACCCTTCCTGATCCTACTTCTACCATCAAGTCACATTTAGCAGTCATATTTTCTACAAGTGATATAAAATCAACTTGGGAAATTACTTGATTAGCAAAATGTTCTTGCAAATTAATTCCTGTTTTAATTTCTAATCCATTAATACTAGAAAATAAAGGTACAGCAAGATTGGTAAGTCTTTCTGGAATTGGTGCATTATTTTGTAAATATTCAGCCGCATTTTTAACTTTTTTCGAGTGAAATGCGTTAGCAACTGGTAATAAATGAGTCTGAATATTTTGTTGTTTAGCAATTGTAATTGCTGCTTCTATAGAAGAGATATCGCCTGAAATTATAGTTTGATTTGGACTATTAATATTAGCTACAATTGCATAACCTTGAACTTGTGATAAAATACTTTTTGCTGTTACTTGATCACAAGCTAAACTAGCCATACTACCTGCATCTTCTGAGGATGTAGACATAGCTTTACCACGCATTGCTGCCAAACAAATTAAAGTTTTTTCATCATAAGCACCTGCACTATAAAAAGCAATTAATTCTCCTAAACTATGACCTCCTACTACTACTGGTTTAATACCTAATTTTTCCAAATAACGTATCCATATTAAAGAAGTCAGACATAAAGCAGGTTGAGCAAATTCTGTACGGGCTAATAATTGTGACCATTCTTTAATTTCTTCTTGATTTATAGCACGTTCTAAGGAATAATAAATCAACTGACTAATGGGTGTAATTCCTATTTCTTTCAGCCATTCATCTGCTTGATTTACTAATTGCTTTGCCCAATCATAGCGTTGTACTAAAATACGCGCCATATTCAACTTTTGTGAACCTTGTCCGGGAAATAAAAACCCTATGCGATCACGTTTGATTTGATTGGCAATATAAATATCTTTTTCTGGGGAAATTATTACTTCTCCTTTTGTTAGTGAATGATTATTCAGTATTTGCTTAATTCTGACAAGACTATCTAATAATTGAGTAGGATTATGGGCAACAATTGCCGCTCGTATAGGTAAAGAATCTTGATTTTCTTGAGCAAGTTTAGCAGCTAAATCCACCATTTCTGCTATGCTCATACCTTGAGCAAGCTCAATTAATATTTGAATGCGTTCTAACAAATCTTCTACAAAAAACGCACTCATGATAAATATTTCCGTATCCTGATTAGATACTAATAAAGATGCTTCTCTAACAGAAGATTTCAGATGATTAGCAGGTGCATCTCCAGAAGAAATTGCTACATGACAATTAATACCACCAAAACCTGCCCCAAAAATCCCCGCTTTTAATGTTTCATTAGGGTTGCGAATTTCACCAGTTAAAACAGGATAAAGACATTGTGCAGATGTATCAAATATTGGATTAGGTTCTTGGCAACCTGCTGTGGGTGGTAAAATTCTTTGATTGACTGCTATTACTGATTTAATGAAAGCACCTATTCCTGAAGCTGCTTTTGTGTGTCCAACTATGGATTTAAACGAGGTCATTCCTACTGAACGAGGTACAATTTCACCATGTTGACTCATTGCTAAGGCAATACCTTCTAATTCTGTCCTATCACCTACCGCAGTTCCAGTTCCATGTCCTTCTATAAAATTAAGAGTATGAGGACTATAACCAGCTTTTTGATAAGCTCTTAATAATGCTTTTGATTGACCAATTTTAGAAGGTGCTGTGATTCCACCTTTACCATCAGAAGAAATTCCCCAACCATTAATAGTAGCATAGATATAATTGCCATCACGTTGAGCATCTTCTAAACGTTTTAGCACCACAAAACCACAACCTTCACCCGGTAGAAAACCACTAGCACGTTTATCATAAACTGTCATATCACTAGCAGTTAAAGCACCAGTTTTCGCAAAACCAATCAGTTCAAATGTGTCTAAACTTACATCTACCCCCCCCCCGCTAAGACAAGATTTAATTCACTACTAATGAGCTTCGTACAAGCGTCTGCTACTGCAATTAATGATGAAGAGCAAGCACCATCAACCGTATAACCACCACCATCAAGGTTAAAGAAATTACATACTCTTCCAGCAATAGTATTAGAAAGTCCACCTGCTAAAGAATCTTCGGTAATGGGAGGAAAAACAGACTTGTAAAATTTTTCCATAGTTTCTACAAGAGTTTCTATAGTTGCAGGAGGTAAACCTTTAGCTTGAGCAGATGCACGTAATGTTTTTCTTACAAAAGGCCAACGTAATCTCAGTCCAGAACTTCTGGTTTGTTCACCGGTTAAAGTGTTGCCTAAAATTACTCCTGTTAGTTCAGTAGGTACTGTTTCACGGGAATAACCTGCATTTTCCAATGCTTTCATGGCTGTATCAAGTGCCAACCATTGCACTATATCAGTAGAATCTATGGTACTTTTAGGAATGCGATGTTTGCGCCAATCAAAGTCAAAACCATCAATCACAGCCATTCGACTTCCATAAGTATGATCTGGTGTTTGGGGATTTGGATCATAATATTCAGATAAAGGTAATCTTACATCTGGATTGGAACGAAATTGTTGTCTACGGGTAAGTATATTTTCCCAAAGTTCTAATAAAGTTTTAGCTCCGGGATAACAGCAACCCATTCCTATTACAGCAATATTTGAGCGTGAGTTCTTATTGGTATTCATGATTATATTTATTTGTGTGTATAAGTGATCTTGTCAAAAAAGCTACACAATAGGATTACTTAATGAAAATTTAAGTATTATGCTGTAAAAATATGGTTCTACCACGGGCACAGCAAGGGTTTCAGACTCCTATATTTCAGACCCTTCAATTTGTACAGGCTTCTTCCTAGTGATCAGGATGTTGAAAGCAGGTGATCAACTCCTTAACGTAACTTTCTGCTTCACTGCTCATTTCACCCCATTGCTTTTAATTGTTGAGGATTAGCTCGACTTATAAAAGTGCTTTGTACAGTGTTCACGTAAATTCCTTTTCGCCTTATTTTCTAAACTGCTAAATACTTCTGTAATAATTCCTGACCCTGTTCCCCTATTTCTCCAAGCTTCTGCTGAATAAGTTGCATGGCAATTGGTGAAACCTGAGTTCGACGGAGCGCTTCGCTATCGCCCATTTTCTCACCGATTAATAGTGGCATAGGTAACGCCTAGATAAGCTGCGAACTGTTCTTGAGTAAGTTTAGTCAACAGGCGAAACTCCCGAATTAGCCCCCGAATTTCGGGTTGTTTGACCAGTAATGGTCTTTTTAAGATCTGCTTCATGCTTGATGTAACGAGTAATATATCTTTTGACATAATAAGCACATTTAAAAATAAAAGCAATAACAAAAACCGCTAAATTCAGGAAAATTTTCTGATTTCTTGTTTTTACTTGTTTCTGAACTGTATAAAGTTGAAATATGCACTAAGCAAATACATTGTCATCTTCCAAAAGTTAGATATTAAAACAGAGATATTAATAAACAAGTGATTATTGGAGGAAATTTAGCTATGTAATGCCTAAAGTAATTAGTTTTAGTAGTTATGGCTTTATCGTCTGTGCTGGGAGTTAATGCGAATATATTAATGGAAATGCTCCCATCTCACGGAATGACGATGAAGCCTAGACAAATTCGGTTATGCGGGGCTTGCTATGCAGAATCTCCTTTTCATCGGATTGAGTGGCAGTTTAAGGTGACTCAGGGGTGTGAGCATCATCATTTAAGTTTGCTGTCTGAGTGTCCTAATTGTGGGGCTAGGTTTAAAGTTCCGGCGTTGTGGGTTGATGGTGAAGTGGCAGAAGGCGATTTAGGATATTGAGAGCGACCGCATTTTTATCTATCAGTGATTCACTAACCGATTTTTATTTTTTATTATCGTCGGTATTAATCCTGTTAGTCTGGAATGCCAAGGCGTTGATACAGTTCTTCCTGCTTAGGATAGAGGAAAGAGTTTTTATATGTTTTATGGGTTTGTGTAGCTAATTTCTCTAGCACATCATTAAATGTTTTGTGTTCTAAATCTTGAAGAACTTGAGATAAGTGAATTCCTTCTATGAGATGAGGTTGTAAGCGTTCTAACTCACCTATTGAAAGTATTTGCCAATCAAGATTGATGATGCCTTTATTTATTAATAAATTATTAATATGGTTACGAAACCAATCACTATTAATTAGATATATTTTTTCAAGGGAAACTAATACAGGCTTAAATTTGCTACATCCGTCAAATGTATTAAGCCCAGGTATTTTTTTTGACAAGCTTTTATAAACTCATCTAATTGCGTCAAACCTTTTACTACTTGCTCCAAACTTTCATTTATTTCTTTCTCATCATCTAGAGAAAAAGTTGAATATTGGCGTAAATATGATGATATAACAAACATCAAATTAATAAACTCAGGAACAGACATACCATTAAGGTTCTCGAATTCTTTTATTAAATCAAACTTAGGTACTCCTTTCTTGCCTACTAAAGTTGGTGGAATTTCATGATATAAGAATATTGGTCTAGTAAATTGGCTATAAGGAGAAATATTAAATGTGAATTGCTGGTTTACTATTCTAATTAATAAAAATATAGGATTAGATTCATTAAAATCAGTGCGGATATCACTGTCAAAAATTATTGGGTCTATACTCTGATATTTCCAAATAAGATTGAGAAGTTTAGTTAAATCCGTTGAAGATATACCTTTCTTCTGCTGTATATTTTTACTTGAAAGTGAGAATCTAATAGCAAATAAAACTGCTCCTGCAATTACAAAAGGATGCTCTGATGTTTTGCCATAAATATGTAATGAATGTAAAATGTCTCCTAATCTAAATTTTCTAAATTCATAACCTATTTTAGATTCAAGCTTATCTAAATCATCTAAAGTGTTAATTTTCATTTTTTATTAACTTTGTTCTGCAACTGTTTTTCTAATTCTTCCCAATCACGTAGATAAGCTGACATAAAGCACTTAAACATCTTACCGTGATTGGGGACGAGTAAATGCACCAATTCATGAACAATCACAAATTCTCCTAACTCTCTGGGTAAGTCCAGCAGTTCAGTGTTCAGGGTTAAGCGTCCTGTAGTGGATACAGATGCCCACTTTCTTTTCATCGGACGCAGTTGAATTTGCTTGATTGTAACTTGAATGCGATCGCTCCATTCGCGCACAGCATTTTTTAGTTATTTTGCATCTTTCCATTTGGATTGATCTCGAAAATACTCAATTAGATTATCTACATCTTTATCATTAAAATTGTTGTGAATCAAACTCAAGTATCTTGGAGTTTGCTGCTCCATTTTGTTTTTGAATAAGGCTTTGAGCAGTTTTAAATCTTTGATAATAGCATTGATTTCTTTACTATCAAAAGACAGAGCTTTTTCCAGTCTCTTGAAAATGCCTACAAAATCCAGCACAAAACCATGAGGTTTAACCATCTCCTGTCCCTCATTTTCATAGGGACGATTGACACGAGCGATCGCCTGTAACAAGGTATGATCTCGCATGGGTCAATAAGGACGCAGAGGAATATTAAAAGCGGTATTACATTGACTGGTGAGGTCTCCTTGAATTTTGTCTGGGTCTGGCACTCCTACAATTTCATATTGTTGGGTTTGGCTTTTGGTGGGGTCTTGGATACCAAGGATGAGATAGCCTCCGCCTAGTCCGGGTTCGTTAGAAAACGCGCTAATGGTCTCCCAGCAGCTTTTGCCGACTTCAGAGCCTTGTTTGACTTCGATTTGTTTACTTTCGTCTTGGGTGGTGAGGAGTTCCCAGATTTCATCAAAGGTAAGCATTTTATTTATCTCCTCCCTGTAATTCGAGATTGAGGACGGAAAGATTAAGGTCATCAACTCGGGTTTTGGCGGTCATGAGTTGATGAAGGAGGGTTTGAAAAAGGGATTTTAAACAATTTATTTTTTGTTGATGCTGCTCTAGTTTTATATCAATTTTTTCTAAAATATCACTTATTTCTATTTGTAATTCAGGTTTAGGAAAAGCAATGGTAAAACCTTTTAAAATAGTTGCACTTAAATTACTTTGATTAGCTCCATGACCTAATTGGCGAAGATTCTCATAATGATAAGTAAAATAATAATAAAGAAACTTACTAGAAATTTCATTTTCTGAGTCTGGAGTAATAGCAACACAGGCTTGATTAGTTGCAGCATCAATATCTAAAATTCCTACTCGTCCTCGTGTTACTCCTTGTCCATACATTGCCATTAATAAAGTACCTTTTGGAAAAATATTTGCGGAGGAGTTATCTAATCCTTTTTGTGTTATGTATTCTTCTATATCTTGTATTAAGCTGTAATTAATTTCTGTAGTCTTTACCCAAGGAATAGATCCATTATCCCAATACTCTAATTTTTCTCTCCTTGGAGTTCCACCTGATTTTAATTTAACAACCTGTCCAAGTTTTTGAACATCCCAACTTTCAGGAATCAGACCTATTTCCGTCATCTTTTGCGGTTCGTCACAAGTTCCCTCTGTGAATAGTTTCTGCATGAGGGCTGTTTTTAGTTCAGTGGTGAGGGTGAACAATTGCTCTTGTTGTGCGATCGCATCCTGTACCAACGACAATACCCACGCAATTTTTCGCTGTTCTTCTGGAGGAGGAATTACAACATTTAATTGCTTAATTGCATTGGTCGATAAATTAGCTTGTTTCATTCCCTTGGCTGTTAAATACAAAGGAGTTAAAAATATTCTTGATCGTCAGAAATAAAGAATATAATCATGATTAACATCTGCTAAAATAATATCAATCCTAGCAACCCGTTGGTTTAGCAACAATTTTTTATTGGTTTTGCTAATTTTGACTATAAAACCATAATCTTCTTTCTCGCTAGTTCCAGTTAATGATATTATTAAATCTCCCTCTTGCAAAACATACTTGGAGTATTTTTGTGCGTAGCTGTCAGGATAAAAAATAGGTTTACGTTCTAGATCAAGTTTATTTTGATATAGGTTGCCCATCCTTATCAGTTGAGTGTTAGAAGACTCTATAGCGTCTGTAGATTTAAAAGCATATCCATTAAAAAGATTTAAAACCTTTTCAAATTTAACAATTTTTGATTCCACATGGGATTAGCCACCACCCGCTCAAACTGCGCTAACTTCCCCGCTTGTATAAATTTGGGATGACGAAATGTATCCCCGATTTCGATTTTCCCCTCCATATCGTGGATAATCATGTTCATGTTGGCCATTGCCCAAGTATTGGCGGTGTATTCCTGTCCATACAGTTGCAAAGGCGCGAATTTTGCTGTTGAACCTTGGGATTCTTGCAATACTAACTGGCACTTAATCAACAAACCCACCGAACCACAACAGGGATCATAAATCGTCATTCCTGGCTCTGGTTGCATAATCTTGGCCATGATTAGCCCCACTTCCTTGGGTGTGTAAAATTCCCCTGCTGACTGTCCCGAACCTTCGGCAAACTTACGAATCAAATACTCATAACTGCGTCCGATAACATCCGGTTCTACATCTTTTAACCCCAGACGCTTCTCTGAGATTTTTTCAATCAGGTTCGAGAGGCGATCATCATCTAAATCACGTTGTCCGTGAGTGGTAGCATTAAAATCAATACGGTTAATAATTCCATTCAGTAAAAGGTTTGCCTTGGCAATATCTAGCAAATATTTAGTTAATTTCTCTCCAATCTTCTCCGAAAGTTTGCGAATCACTGACCAAACCGGATCATCAAGATTTTCTGGTTGCAACGGTAAATAAAACCGCACTAATTTAGTATCTTGCGCTACCAACTTAAACGCCTTGGCACGAGAACCGACTTTCTCAGCAATGCGATTTAGTTCATCATCAAAGACATCACAAAGCCGTTTAGTAAAAATCAACGGCAGAATAAAATCCTTATATTTCGCTGCTTCTTGCGCCCCGCGAATACTACAAGCAGCATCCCAAATCCAACTTTCCAGGGATTTATCCCCATTACCATTACGTTCAGCCATATATATTTTTATACTTAATTTAAGAAGTTAATTTTTTTGTAACTGCTGATAAATAACATCTAACCACACAGGAATCACAGATTTACCTTCATCCAAAGATGCGATCGCTTTTTCCCTATCAAACTCCACAAGAGAAAGCGAATCATCCTGTGCTGATAACAACAACATAAACTGCTTACCCTGACCTGAAATAAACAACTCTGGTTCTTGTTCCTTCAGCATTTTGAGAGTTTGAGAAGCAATATCAAAACTAATACCCGTAGATAACCAATATACCATAGCCGCCAGTTCTACCAAATTAGACCTTGAGTAATAAATACTGCGACCAGTTCCCGTCTCACTAATTACAGGCACAACAATCCCCTTCTCTCGCCAATACTGGATCTGGCGGAGAGTACAACCTGTAATTTGAGCCGCTTCCTTACTTGTGAAAAATGTTTCTTGCATAAAAACATTTTACAGAAAACCAACACAATACAAATATGTTTATCAAGTATGAGCCAAATCACTATTCAGTGTCGTTTAGTAGCCAGTGAAACTACCCGCCAACAGCTATGGCAGTTGATGGCAGAGAAAAACACGCCACTGATTAACGAACTACTGAGTCAAATTGGTAAACACCCAGAATTTGAAACATGGCGACAAAAAGGTAAACAGCCCACATACAATGAAAAGGGTTGATAAATCGCCTCAGTAATTTATATGCCTAAGCCATTACCACAAGCCACACTTAAACCACAGGGTAAAGTAATTGAGCCAAAGCGATCGCATTCTGGGATTTTCTTAGGGGATAAATGCTATTGGAATCCTGCTAATTTACGAAATGGTCATGCAGTGGTTTTAGGGACTTCTGGCAGTGGTAAGACTCAAACCTTAAAATCAATGAGGAAAAATCTGCTGTACACTCGTAATTCCTGAATTTTTACATACCAATTAACATCATTTAATTATCGGTAAATTCCACTTTTATAGTGTTAATAATTTTCAGCATTATGTTAGAATACATAAATAGTTATTCTATAAAACTATGACACCAGAAGAATTATTAAATCAAATATCAGACGGCATTTGGATTAATAAAGGTGGGTTGAAAGTTCCCGATGATGTCGTTCAGGCTTTGCAACAAAAAGAGGATTGGTTTGATGGATTAAACCCTGTTGTTTATTCAAAAGACAATCTTCCTGATATAAAAGGAATTTTAAATTTTTTCTCCGAACAGTTGGTTTCGCTGCAACTGAGATTTTGCAATCTTGCTACGGTGTGAATAAAGTAGTTAATTCAAAAGTTCACGATAATCCCCAAGCATCAGGAGAGAATAAATTAGATTTACTTGCTGGTCAAGCTACTAAACTGGACGATTACACAGCAGCAGTAGAAGTAAATAATTTATTTATGAATTGGGAAAACATTGTCAAAAGTAATTATACAAACAACAGTGATGATATTTTTCTAAGAATCAAAAGCATTGAAGAGACTAATAAAAATTGGTTTCAAGATAAAGTTGATGATTTGAAGGCACAAGTATTAGCTGCTTATGATGATTTAATGTCCCGATTTGATGAACAAGAAGATCCTGTACCCCAAGAAGTCAGGAATCATTTTATTGCAGTTAGAGAAAAAACTGAACAGAACTTTTCTGAAGCCATAACTGAGTTTCCACAAGACAACGACAATTTAGTAAATATATTTCTAGAATTATTTAACAAACTCAAAGAAGAATTGAATAATATACTTCAGCAAATTAAAGAAACAATATTTGGTAAGGATGAATCTAAAGCAGCCAAGGCAGAGGCCAGACAAGAAAATAAAGACAAACTAGATATAATCAAATTCCTAAAAAGTAAAGTCATTCGTCCTACTATGGTAGGTATCAGAAGGCTATTTACACAGGGTAAAAAGTTAGTTGAGTTCAAAGACCAAGCTAACTATGCTCAAGATAATCTAAAATCACAGTTTGGAAGTGCCAATCATATTATCAGAAGAAGCTGCTAAAATTATCAGAGATGGGTTTTCTTATTTAGAAGATATGCCACCTTATTGATAATAATTTGGACATACAATTTTATGCCTACAGAATTTACAAATATCAAATATGAACCGGATGGTTCGACTGGAGAAATTCAAGTAGTTACAGAATGACCAGTGTGGAACTGCAAAAAGCAGGAATGGATTAAAGGAGAAAAAACTACACTGAGAAATATATTACTTGCAGCAATGCACCCTGGATTAATTTTCTCCATTGGGGAAATTCCCACTACAGAGAAAAATCCATCAACATTAAATCCATTTAAGCCAAAAAATTATGAAAATGCGTTCTTTCTGGATTTAGCCAGTGGTTCTAGAAATCATGGCAGATTTACCTTTACCAATAAGTCTACAGTTGGTAAATATTACTATGGTACTGCTGATAAAGACCAATGGAAACGCATAATTTATGGTTCAATTCTTCATACTGGCTGTAAGAAAATCATCTATTTAGAAATGAAATACATTGTTGTAGATGATGAAAATCGTGATCCTGATGGTAATTTATTAGATGACCCAGTAAATAATATTCATTGGAAAACTGGCGATTCCCATGCTAAAGCTAGTCTGCGTCTGATGAAAATATTAGGTTTACCTGTAGAAGAAACTGAGAACGTAGATATAGACAAGCCAATTCAATTTAGAGCAGCTTTATTTAAAGAATGGATAGGAAAAGGTACACTTGCCTATAATCCACATTTGGATACTTCAGGATTTGATTTAGCAATTCCCCTGTCTTCACTCAAGGGTAATAAGCCAGCGTTAGGAAATTATGAAGGTAAAATATTAATGGGATTAGTATTTGATGGGGAAGTTCGTAGAGCTAAACCTGGTTGGATGCTTTTACAGTGGTTTTCGTTTGAAGTCTTAGAAAAAGATAGTATTATTGACAGATTAAAAGAAAAATGCGAACTGCTTGCAGCAGCGCTTCGCTATCGCCTATCTCAAGCCTACAATTCCATTGTTGATTTAGCTGAAATTCTCAGAATTGACCAGTCAGAAGCTGAAGCAGAATTACAAGAGGGAAGTGAAGAATTACAGTCTGAAGCCGAATATGAAAATACCATGATTCGTGTCGTCAGAGTTGATAAAAATGGTGTTTTGTTACTACATCCCTACATCGTCAAACGGATTAAGGAACGATTACGGGCTTTATGGTTGAACTTGGCTAAAGCAGCAGGAATTAGGTTTTATTCTGTGATGGTACAACCTGATGAAAGTTTGGCACATTATCATACTGTTTTGGAAGATGGGTCAGTAAAGGGTAGAAAAGTATTTTGTGCGCCTGACTTTGAAGAGGGTTTATACATAGTTTTCTGTAACCCCATGCGTCATTGGGGGGATTGTCAATTATGGGAAAATAAATATGAAGGTACTTACATCAATGCGACGGGAATTATGGCAGTTCCTACCAAGCTCGCTTTAACGCTTGGCAGAGATTTTGATGGAGACTTCGTACAGTTAATAAAGACTAGTGCGTATCCAAATATGAGGAATGCGATAGCCAATTTCAAAAAGCCTCCAGCAACAAAGAAATTTCCCAAAATGGCATTACAGGGGAATTTACAACAGATTGCTCTTAACTCCATGAATGATATGACTGGGATTGTGGCCAGTTTATTAGCTAGAGCAAAAGCTGCTAATGCGGAGGATAAAGTTTTGTTAATTCCTGCCGGTGGTGAACAAAAAGAAAACGAGGAAATGACCGTTATTGATTTTCTGTCCCAACAAGTACAAATTGCTGTTGATAGTTTAAAGTCTGCATATCCCAATAACAAAAATGGATTAGATGCGGTTAAGAAATTCTTAGACGAAATAGAAGCTGAAGCCCCCTGGCTAAAGGATTTTAAAGATGATGATTGTTATGCAAAAAGACCTTGTGCAGTTAATGAAGATTCACAAGATACAATTTCTAGACTGGTAAAATTAGTCAATGGTTATTGGGGAGAACCTAAATTTTTTGATGGTGATTTGAGAGCTTACGAAAAAGTTCTTTTCGGTGATATTGAACCTTCTCAGGAACAATTGGATTATGCTCTTGCTCATCGTGCAGCTTACAGAGAAGCTATTGGTAGAGCTATCAAATGGAAAGTGCAAAACGATGGCAGTACAATAATGATTAGGCAGATTGCACAGGCAACTAAAAATAGTAAAGAAAAGATATTTGCAAAAACCAGTCCAGACGGAAAACTCTATGCTGGGTAAAAAAGGTCTCACTACTCCCATACGTCCCCAAATATGGTTTTAAATCTACAGTTATCCCCGCAAATTTAGCCAATGCCAGCAGCTTCTCACATACCCGTTTACGTTTACGGGTGTTGGCGGTGGTTTTCCCTGCTGCGGCGATGATTGTTGTTGGTGTTAATTCCCTTTCTAGAAGTTGCCACGCTGGTAGGTAATCTGATTTCCAAGTAGTTTCAGTGGTAGGGGTGCGGCCTTTGCGGTTGTAATAATCAACTTCAAATTTCTTAACCCATGATTGGGCATCGCCAACCGGTGTTAATGGTTCTTCTAAATAGTCGGACCAGGTGAATTGTTTTTGAGCCAGTAATCCACCAACTTTTTTGGCTTCAGATTCAGCATATTGCAGCCCTGCGGGGTTGGCATAGCATCCTAAAGCTAGATATTGCTGATAGGGTGGCTTATCAATTCCTGGTTTTGCCGGGAATGTGCCACGCAGTGAAAGCCTGTCTCCACGTTGACAGACTGTAACGCCGATTCTCCCAGCTTTTAGACGTTCATTGACTTCCTCTAAAGTCCATTTGACCATTTTGGTTGTGCTAGTTCTGAACTAAATCTTAGTTATCTTCTAGTATATTCCAGTGCATTCTAGAACATTCGGAATAGTTGAACTAACTACCGGAATGAGTGTAGATACAAGAAAACCCTCGCAGTTGCAAGGGTTTTAAGTTAGTGGGTACGACAGGACTCGAACCTGTGACCGTCCGCTTAGAAGGCGGATGCTCTATCCAACTGAGCTACGTACCCATGAAACCTTCACCATTATATCTGAAATTGTCTAAATAGGCAAGAGGAAATTTTTAATTTCCTAGTTTTAGTAATAAACTGCAAGTGATATTGATCTGCCATCTGCTATACTCAAAACGGCTAGAATCTGGACTTTTTGTCATACAAAGAACAAGGTTCAAAGCCTCTCCCCGTTGCGGGGAGAGGTTTACCAGAGGGGTTTCATATTTGGTTAAACTATGAACCAATTGCAGTATATATTTTATTCAATGTGCAAAAAATATTACATTCAGAGCATTTACTTAGTTAGTCTCTATGAGTAAATCTTACAATAATTCATCTCCCGTTAAGTCCCTATCAACTACTCAAAATCTTATTTCAGCTGGTGTTAGCTGGGCTTTCTTAGCATTGTTATACTTTTTGTTGTTTAGTGCCAAAATCCCCGACCCAGTGCAAAGAGGAATAGAAGTCCACGCTCAGTGGTATGTAATTGGCACAAATATTTTTAAAGCTGTGGCTTATTTGGTCGCAAGTCTCTTATGCTGGAGGAACTGGCGGGGTACCCAAATGGTTAGTAGTGGAAAAGTCTGGCTGTCAATCGGGTTAGGAATGTTTGCCTATTTTATAGGTGGACTCGTTTTCGGCTATACAGAAATCGTCCTAAAACAAGATCCAGATGTATCTATTGCTGATATATTTTTTGTCCTCACATATTTATGTTTAGGGAATGGTATGGCTTTAGCCTTGGTTTCTCGCCGAATTAACCTGGCAGCACGGCAGTGGCTAATTGTGGCGGCAGTTGGAGCATTAGGCAGTTTTCTAGCTTGGTTGATTTCTCAAAAGGAAAAAGCATCAACTGAACAAATTGCCTTTTTGCTGAATTTGTTTTACATAGTTAGCGATGTGGCGTTACTAATGATTGCCACAACTATGCTACTGGCTTTTTGGGTAGGTAAAGTCTCCTTGTCTTGGCGAATGATTGCCGCAGCCGCATTTTCGCTCTACATTGCAGATATGTGGTTTAAATTCGCTCAAAGACCGGATTATCAAAGTGGAGACATACTAGAAGTATTCTGGGTGTTTAGTGGAGTGTTATTCGGTCTGGGTGCTGTCCTAGAATACGACGCATCATTGAGTCTTAAACGCCGAGACCGTGGACGCAAACGAACTTAACAAATTTTGGTGTCTACCGTGAGAAAATTAACAGATTCTGACAAACAAGAAATTCTCAAGCTATATCGAGAAACTGCCGAAACAACCTCGACTTTGGCAGAACGCTATGGTGTGAGTAATTCCACAATTAGCCGACTGCTCAAAAGTACCTTACCAGAAGAAGAGTATGAATTTCTCGTTTCTTTAAAACGTGCTGCTAGAACCCCTGAAGGCAGAGCGCAGGTAAGTTATGAGCAGTTACCGCTGTTGAATCAACCACCATTGACAGTGGAAATTTCTAGCACTGCTGATACGGTGGAGAGGTTATCTGATCTAGAACTAGAACAGCCGACAATAGCAGCAGAACCAGAACCAAAACCAAAACCAGAACCAAAACCAGAACCAGAAGGTGATTCTGATTTTACTCACCCTATTCCAGTTATTAGACGGGTAAAAACACGCTCCTCAGCAGTGGAAAAACCCAAACTTCCCGTTGTTAAGGAAACTCCTGTTGTCAAAGAATTAGAAATTGTCAGACACAAGCCGACAGAAACACCAATTGTCCCCAGATCTAAGATAGATGTAGAATCTCCATATTCACAGCCCAATTTGTTTGCGGAAATCTTGGATGAGGATTTGCTGGATGAACCTGATGATTTGGATGACGATTTAGATGATGATTTGTATGAGGATGAGGAGGATTTTGAGGACGAAGACTATGAAGCCCCAAAACCCCTAGTTACCAGACGCGGAAATGGGGAAGTATCTGTTCAGGTTTTACCATTGTCGGTTGCCCATTTACCAAAAACTTGCTATTTGGTAATTGATCGCTCTGCGGAGTTAATTACCCGTCCACTCAAGGACTTTGGTGATTTGGGTCTGATTCCGAGTCTGGAAAATCAACAGAAAACACTGCCGATTTTTGATAATCATCGTGTGGCTAAACGCTTTTCTACTAAGCGCGATCGCGTGATTAAAGTCCCCGATAGTCAAATGCTCCATAAGGCTAGTAGCCATCTACAAGCTAAGGGGATTACCAGACTGTTAATTGATGGTCAAGTCTACTCTTTGTCTTTAGTTTAAAGGTCATGCAGGTACTTGCTGGTTAGAGTAGTTCACTACTCTAACTTCTGCTTGATCAAACTGCGGCAAAACGATGAGATAAATCAATAATGTCTTGTTTCCGTGCGGTTTGTTGAAACCATTCCGGGGGAATATTTTCTACCCCGTAATAAATTCCTGCTAACCCACCTGTCACCGCAGCAGTAGTATCTGTATCTCCACCCAAATTAACAGCCTTGAGAACCGATTCAGCGTAAGATGAGCTATTTAATAAACACCAAATACACGCTTCTAGTGTGTCAATGACATAACCACCAGAATTAATTTCTTCTATTCTATGGGTAATGCGGCAATTTTACCGTTAAATACTCGCTGAAAATGGGATTTTTCCCCAATGTATTTACTAATAGTATAAATTTCTTGAATTTTCTCCAACCCTTGTAAATATGCTGTTGCTAAATTAGCCCCTCTCAATAATTCTATAGCGATACTAATATAAATCCCACAAGCCATTTGTGAACGGAGATGGCTATGGGTAAGACAAGAAACTTCATGTACTTTTGTAATTAAATCGAGAAAAGTTAAAGTTTCATGTAAATACGCCATTGGTAAAATTCGCATTAATGAACCATTACCATTGCTACTTTCACCAGTACCACCTGCTTGTAACGGTGGAATACCTTTTTCTAAGTTGATAATAGCTTTATATGTGGTATTACCAATATCAAATACCTCACCATGAGCAGTCCAGTAATTTTCTCTGTACCAGCGACAGAAGGATTTGCCTATATCATTCACATCATAGCCACTACATAAAGAATCTGCTAAACATAACATCAACGAACTATCATCAGACCAAGTTCCAGGAGGTTGGTTCCATGTTCCATAACCTAACATCTTTGTGACTGGTGACTTGATGCGTTCAGTACGAAGAGAAAATTCCACAGGTACACCCAAGGCATCACCCACACATACACCCATGAAACCAGATAGTATTTTAGTGGTATCTAGCATAATTTTAAATATTAATCTCAGTGTCAACTAAAATGATAAGCTACATCATGAATCAAGCTGGCCTCTCACCATGTTAAAATTAAAATATTATTCATAATTCCGACCGATTTTTCGGGGTTTGCATCCGTCTCTTACCCCCTTTTACCTGCTTCAACTTACGCCTTATTTTTTGACACAAGTATCTACTGTAATGGTTAACTCTGCTGCTTCTCCTGTAACTAATCGTAAGCCTTCTAAAGTTGAAGGTATCAAAGAAAATAGTAATTTTTTGCGTGAACCTGTGGCGACGGAAATCCTCCAAGACACCACCCACTTTACTGAAGACGCAATTCAGATTCTCAAGTTTCATGGTTCTTATCAACAGGATAACCGTGATAACCGCGTTAAGGGTCAGGAAAAAGATTACCAAATGATGCTGCGGACAAAAAATCCCGGCGGGTTAGTACCCCCTGAGCTATATTTGGCTTTGGATAAATTGGCTGATGAATATGGTAATCATACCCTCAGAGCTACTACTCGCCAAGGCTTTCAACTACATGGTATCCTGAAAAAGAACCTGAAAGCGGCGATCGCTACAATTGTCGAAAATCTCGGTTCAACCTTGGGCGCTTGTGGTGACATTAACCGCAACGTCATGGCTCCGCCAGCCCCCTTTAAAAATCGCTCAGAATATCAGTATGCTTGGGAATATGCCCAAAATATCGCTGATTTACTTTCTCCCCAAACCGGTGCTTATTACGAAATTTGGTTAGACGGGGAAAAAGCCGTCAGTGCCGAAGAACATCCAGATGTTAAAGCAGCCCGACACAGCAACGGTAATGGTACTATTGTTCATGATTCCGTAGAACCTATCTATGGAACTCACTATATGCCCCGCAAATTTAAAATTTGCGTCACAGTTCCCGGCGATAATTCTGTTGATTTATATTCCCAAGATTTGACTTTGGTAGTGATTACCAATAAAAAAGGCGCATTAGCAGGATTTAATATTTTTGCTGGTGGTGGTTTGGGTAGAACTCATAATAAAGAAGAAACCTTTGCCAGAACCGCTGACCCGATTGGCTATGTAGCCAAAGCTGATGTATATAATCTTGTAAAAGCTATAGTTGCGACACAACGAGATTATGGCGATCGCACGGACAGACGACACGCGAGATTAAAATACTTAATTAATGATTGGGGTGTAGATAAATTCCGCACTCAAGTAGAAGAATACCTTGGCAAAAAACTCGAACCATTTAAACCCCTAATCCAGTTTAAATATAAGGACTTCCTGGGCTGGAATGAACAAGGAGACGGTAAACTCTTCTTAGGTATTTCTATTGATAACGGGCGTGTCAAAGATGATGGCACATTTCAACTCAAAACCGCTTTGCGGACAATTGTTGAACAATTTAACCTGCCAATTCGCCTCACAGGTAATCAAAACCTACTATTTTACGACATCGCACCAGAAGATAAAGTAGCCATTCAAGAGATTCTGGATAACTGCGGCGTTGTTGCTGACCCTGATCAAATAGCAGCATTAACAAGATATGCTATGGCTTGTCCGGCTTTACCTACCTGTGGTTTAGCCATCACAGAATCAGAACGAGCCATTCCTGGAATTTTAGAGAGAATTAGGGCTTTATTAGATAAACTGGGTTTACAAAATCAACATTTTGTGGTCAGAATGACCGGTTGCCCTAACGGTTGCGCTCGTCCTTATATGGCAGAATTGGGTTTAGTGGGTAGTGCGCCAGAATCCTATCAAGTTTGGTTGGGTGGTTCACCACATCAAACCCGGTTAGCACAACCTTTTACAGAAAAATTGCACCATGATGATATTGAAAGTTTCCTAGAACCGATTTTTGTCTTCTTTAAAAAGTTCCGCACGCCAAAAGAAAGTTTTGGGGATTTTTGCGACAGATTGGGTTTTGATGCGATTCGGGAATTTGTGGCTGAATACACCCCAGGAGACTCTACCAGCAGTGGTAAATCCCGTCACCGTGTCAGTCTGCGGGATGATTTTTACGCTCAACTCAGGGAAACTGCGGAAAAACAAGAACGACCGATGACTGATTTGGTACATGAGGCTTTGGAGAAGTATTTCCAAACTCTGTAAAAATATAGCAATTCTAGTTGAGTTGAGAACTTATCGGGAAGGGAATAGGGAATAGGGAACAGGGAACAGGGAGAGAAATTTTCTTTATTCTTCTTTATCCTGACTCCTGACTCCTGACTCCTGACTCCTGACTCTTTAATCAATTGTTTGACAATCTCGTAACCACAGTTTAACACCTTGAGCGATCGCCCCGTTACTACTATTTCTCGGTGGTGCGATAGGTGGTTTGACTGGATAACTACCGTCTTGGGTAAACATCATTACCACAGTCCAACCAATGTTCGTTTTTGTCAAAAATAGCCTGTGAAATTCTTGTAATTCCACAGGTTTTTTGTGGATATATGTCCGTTCTAGGGTAGTAAAGAAAACCTGTTTTACTCCTTCGGCGTTATACTTATCCCCATTATCAATACTTGGATTTAATGGTAAAGGTTCAAACTCTGGTTTACCAGCAACTAATATATAGGAAAAAGTATCCACACTCCTGTTCAGAATACGCGCACGCTGGATAACACGATTAGTATAGCTAGGTAAATCTAACATTAGCTGAGTTGTTAAAGTTTCTAAACTTTGCTCAGAACAAGAATTACTAATTTTGGGATTTACAGGTTTGGGAGGAATATTTTTAGCATCAGCGGAGTAATGAAATCCAGGAGAAATAAACAGCCAGCAATTACAGGCTATCAAATATAAGCACCAAAAAGCAGGAGAGAAATTTACTTTCTTCTTCCTTCTTCTTTCTTGCTTTTGAACTCCTAAACTACAGAAAGGCTTTAGCATTGCTTGTTTTTGCCATAATTGGTGTCTAATTAACCTAAACCTATCGCTTTATGGTGATCCCGATTTTCTATTTACTTGTACTGATAAGCAATAACAGCTTTGACATCTTTTGTACCAAAATGTATAGTATAAAATACTAACACCGAGAACTGTTAGCTTGTGCAGTTTTTAGGCAGGCCTATATTTACCACTTTTAGGAGTTGTCAGTCAATGAGCGTGAAATTCACAGGAAAAATCCGAGCTATTAGTATTAAGGAAGGCAAAAGTCGTCTGGGATTTATTGATCCCGATAGACCAATACCTGGTCATGAAGGTGACATACTTTTCTTTGCTGATAAACTGATTGGTATCAGTATTGAATATGTTGAACGAGCAGATGTAGTAGAATTCAGTATTACTGAATGGAATAGAAAAGATGGGACTATACAAAAAATTGCCGAGGAAGTGCGTTTCTTGAATAAGACCATTAGTTTAACAGGTGTTATCAATTGGGTAAGCATAGAAAAAGGTAACGGTTTTATCAAAACCGACCAACCATTAGACAATCTAAATAAAGATTTATTCTTTTTTAAAGAAGATTTAGAGGAAATACAAATAGAAAATATTGTAAAAGGAGATAAAGTTAGATTTGTAGTAAAAATTATAAATTATAGAGATGGGAGGGTTATAAAATCAGTTAAACATATCCAATTGCTGTCACCTAGAACAAATCAACCTATACATTCAGTTACTAATATACAAACTTCTGATATAGTATCACCAATCAATTCACAAACTTCTGAGATAGAAAAATCAATCACCAATTTACAAGTTTATAATAACAATATTTTCAATTTAAAAGAACTCAAGGAAAAAATTTGTTTATTTTTGGGTAATCATAAGACACTATCAGATCCAGCAGAGTTTGAGGATTATACATTTATGATTCTCAGGCTACTTGGTATTCACAGTTTATATCAATACGATAAAAAAAACCAAGCTGGTAGAGCCGATGGTTTTTTCATAATTGGTAGTCTAGCAGTGATGTATGACTGTACTCTCAGAAACACTTTTGAAGAACACAAAAAAGAACAAATTGAAAATTATGTCAATAAATTGAAGAACTCTCAGATCACAATTGATTTTAGATTAACAAATGGCGATGTTAGAAAAAAAACTCTGCAAATCCAGGGTAAAAATTGTCAGGTATGGATAATTACTAAGAACAATACTAGAGAATTGTATGATGTTGACGGAATTCGCGTTAAAGAAGTTGCAGTTCAGGATCTAATGAACGTCTTTAATAAAAGACTGTATTCAGATGCGTTTGAAGAAGATGAACTATCTGCAAATTTGGCAGTAATTGATAAATCTTGATTGTTAGACAGATATTTTTTCCTAAAACGTAAAACCGATTTGATTCAAATATTTGCTCGTTATTAATTTACTCCCAACAAAAGCAAAAAAATAGTATTAAGAGGGTTGACAATTGATTTTGAATTTGTTATCATGAAGATGACGAGGAAGAACTATCTTGATAATCAGATTATATCTTCAACTCCTCAACAATCTGATTCCAAGCTAACTCAGGAACAGCCGCCGCAGTAATGGGACGACCGATAACGAGATAATCTGCACCGGCTGTGATAGCCTGGGAGGGAGTGAGCGATCGCTTTTGATCTCCTTTCTCAGCCCAAATTGGTCGTATTCCTGGACAAACCAGTAAAAAATCCTTTTCACAACTTGTTCTTAATTGTTGCACCTCTTGGGGAGAACAAACGACCCCATTTAAACCAGAATTTTGAGCCAATAGTGCCATTTCTAAAGCGAATTCTGGCAATTCTAAAGGTATTTTTAAATCAACCGCCAATTGTCGCGCCGAAATACTGGTTAACAAGGTAATAGCGATTAACTTAGGTGGTTTTGTCCCGGCTTTTTCCGCCCCAATTTGCACCGCTTCCGCCGCAGCTTTAAGAGCATCTTTACCACAAGTTGCGTGAATTGTCAATAAATCCACCCCATAACCAGCCGCAGCCCGACAAGCACCAGCAACAGTATTGGGGATATCGTGAAATTTCAAATCGAGGAAAATCCGCTTTTCTTGAGATTTGAGGATATCCAGAATCTTGGGACCTGTGCTAGTAAACAACTCCAAACCAACTTTCCAGAAAGTGACTTGAGGAAGTTCATCAACAAGAGCGATCGCACTGTCTAAATCTGGTACATCTAAAGGAACGATAATTTTATCAACATTCATAATTCTGATTATTACTTATTACATATTATCCAATTTATTATACTTCAATAGCGATGTTTAATATGACTACTTTTCAGTAGTCTAACAATTAGACTTACTTAATTAAAGCCTATAAGTGTTTAATAACATATAAATACTATTTAATAGAGTACAACAAAAATTTTGCTCTTAACCCTGTTATTTCCTTAATTTATAAGTTTAAATTATAGATATTTGAAAAATAGTTTAAATATTTCTATCCTACAAAAATTAATATAACTTCATATTCATATTTTCTTAATATTTTATTGAGAATAATTTCTATTTATCAAGGATCTTGCAATAGTTTCAGCGATTTGGTAAAATTTCAAAATCTAGGCGTAGTATATCAATTTTCTAAAATTGTAGGAAGTAGAATCTGGAAATCCTTTATTTATAGGTATTTGAGAAATAGGGAAAGTGAGAACGGGGAAAATATTCAGGAGTGATGGAGAATTTTTTGGACAAATTTAGAAATACCTTGATGTAGTTTTGTAAAGCAACGTCAAGGGTGGGTTGACAAAATAGACAGTTTATGATACGGCGATTAGCAAAAATATTTTCTAATTTATCGTATAATAATATTTTATAATAAAATCACTTATATTCTTCATCTGCATTATGAATACAGTTGCTATTTTACCTATATCAAATGCCAGTGGTGAAAAGTCTTATCATGCGGTTTCTGGAAATAACAATTTATATGAAGCAATGAAGGATATTTGTCAGTGGATTATGCATAAATTGCCTCTAAGTATCAATACAGCAAATTTTTAATTTTTGACCACAGGTTATATGTATCATCTTTTTTTATAATCCAAAAGACTGTTTAAGACTGTGTTTTGTAACGAACTGTCAAGGAAATATATTAAAATAGCTTACAATGATGCGTAAGAATACGCTATAATTGCTGAGAATCTTATCATGACCTAATCTTATGGATGTTGCAGAAATTTTACAATTTGCTGATCAATTGATCTTAAATAAGACAGGAAAACGTTTAGATGATCTGCAAAAAACTGTAATTACAGGAGTTTATGATGGAAAAACTTATGAGACAATAGCGGATGAATGTCATCGCAGCGAAAGTCGCGTTAGAAGTGTTGGACGTAAACTATGGCAAATTTTATCAGAATCTTTAGGAGAAGATGTTAATAAGCATAATTTTTGTTGGACTATAGAAAGAGTTATAAATAATTCTCAGTTTTATAATTTTGGTAATAATCAGATAAATTATTGTCATAATGATAATAATGAATCTTCTAAAAATACAAAACAAGGTATTAAGAATCAACTCTATTATGATTTAACTATTGCTCCTAAAATTAATCGTTTTTGCGATCGCATTTCCGAAATTGATACTTTATTCAATTGGATATTAAACCAAAATACTAATTTAATCTCCATCTTAGGATTAGCCGGTATTGGTAAAACCACACTCGTTAAAAGATTTATAGACTTACATCAACAAAAGTTTGAAGTTATTATTTGGAGAAGTTTAAAATTTCCAAAATCCCTAAATTTACTAATTAACGACTTATTAAATACTTGTCAACAAGAACCCAAAGCAACTATAAATGATAAATTAAAACAATTATTTGATATTCTCACAAATAAAAAATGCTTAATAATCCTTGATGATGTACAAAATATCTTTACTCCTCATCAATTTGCGGGAAAATATCAACCAGAATATCAAGATTATCAAACCTTATTCAAAATGATTACAGAAACCCAACATCAAAGTAGCGTCATATTAATGAGTCAAGAACAATGTCCAGAAATGGAATCTTTAGATGAAGAATTATATCCCATTAAGTCTTTAGAATTATCAGGACTAGAAAATATAGATATTCTCAAAAATACCGGATTAAAAGATGAAGATACTTGGTTAAATTTAATGATATTATATACAGGTCATCCATTGTTTCTAAAAACTATTACCATCTCAATTAAAAAGATTTTTAATGGTAAAGTTGGTGAATTTTTAGCAGAAAATGAATTAGTAATTACTCAAGAAATGCAATCTTTATTTAGTCAAATATTTAACAAAATATCACCCATTGAACAACAGATTATTTTAGCATTCAGTAAGTGTAATCAACCTGTATCTAGAAAAGATTTAAAAATTACCTTAGAATTATCTTCTACTAATTTTATTAATGGGTTAGAATCTCTACAAAAAAGGTATTTAATTCACAAAATTATAGAGGATAACATATTTTTTCATTTATCTCCTATTTTCAGGGAATATGTCAGAAATTTTTGTTAAGATTACAGGACTTACGCAAAATATTCCTCAAACCCTCATTTCTCTGTGTTCTCTGTGCCTCTGTGGTTCGTTATTGGTTGCGCCATTTTAACAATTTCTCCACGATGTAATTCATAACATATATCGGAATTGTCAGGAAGCCAGTTAACAAATTCCTCGAATGTAACAATTTTAGTTAAGGTTTGAATCATGACTTTTAAGAATTATTGATAATGGCAACATTATTAAGACTTACCCAGGAAGTAATCAAAAACCTAATTGTTTCGTAGGGGTAATTCATGAATTACCCCTACTTTCGTGATGTTTTCCGTTTTGCATTTTAAGCTGATAGCTGACAGCTACTTTACCAACCGCACAAAATTCTTCTTACCCACCTGTAACACCTTATCATATAAATCATCAGGTGTAGAAAAACTTAAATCCGCATCAGCAATCTTATCACCATTTATCTTCACTCCACCCTCCTGAATTTTCCGTTTACCTTCGGCTGTACTTTTACATAAACCGGTAGCACCAAGAATAAAAGCTAATTTAGCAGGAAATTGAGGAACAGCAGCCAGAGAAAATTCTGGTAATGCTCCCTCCTTCCCACCACTTTTTGCCGCTTCCTTCGCCTCATTAGCCACCTGTTCACCGTGATACTGACGGACAATTTCCCAGGCCAAAAATTCTTGGGCGTGGCGCGGGTTTTCTGGCAGACCATCCAAAGATAAATCTGTGAGCAGTTCAAAATACTGTGACAGTAAATTATCTGGTATACCTTGAAGTTTTTGATACTTTTGGGAAGGATGTTCTCCTAAACCCACATAATTACCTAAAGACTTAGACATTTTTTGGACACCATCAGTACCAATGAGAATTGGCAATAACAATCCAAACTGAGGCTTCAGACCAAAATGGCGTTGTAAATCTCGTCCCACAGCAATGTTAAATTTTTGATCAGTCCCTCCCAATTCTACATCAGCCTCCACAGCCACAGAATCATAACCTTGCATCAGTGGATACAGGAACTCATGGAGAAAAATCGGACTCTCTTGTTTATAACGTTCCGCAAAACCTTCTTTTGCTAACATTTGTCCGACAGTCATTGTCGAAAGCAACTCTAAAGTTTTTCCTAAATCTAGACGAGAAAGCCATTCTGAGTTATAACGTACCTCAAGTCTACCGGGGGTATCAAAATCTAAAATAGGACGGACTTGGTCAAGATAAGTTTGGGCATTTTGTGCTACATCAGCTTCTGTCAACTGACGACGCACCTCAGATTTACCAGTAGGATCACCAATTCGGGCAGTAAAATCACCAATAATCATTACCGCTGTATGACCAGCATCTTGAAAAGCCCGCAACTTCCGTACAGGGATACTATGACCAAAATGAATATCTGCCCCAGTCGGGTCAATACCTAGTTTAATTCTTAAAGGACGGTCAGAATTAAGCAAGCGCTTTTCCAGACTTTCCGTATCATTATCACCAACATGGGGTTGCGGAAAAATTTCTGCCACACCACGATGCAACCAAGAGAAATTTTGCGTCATACTATGAAATTGACTATTAACTATACTTTCCACACTAAAAGTTAAGTTTATTATGTTCACAAACCAATTATTTGTCCTTTCTTCTGCCAGATTACTATAATTGCAAAAAATTAACTGCCTTTTTCCATTTAATGAATTACATTTAAATTTACAAGTGAGGAAGTGAGATCGCCGTGTCGTCTAGGACTTTTGCAAACAAACAACCACAAGAGCAGGCTTCATCTGGATTTGAGTTCTTTAAGGGAGTAGGTCAGATAACTGGCGGTACTTTGCTATCTATAACACTCCTAACAAGCTCTATTGTTGCGGGAACACTAGTAGGTTTAGCCATTAGTTTCCGTAATTTACCAGATGTTAGACAAATAAAAAACTTTTTCCCCTCGGAAACAACTTACATATACGATATAAAAGGCAAACTTTTAACTGGTATCCACGGGGAAGCTAACCGAGAAGTAGTACCCCTCAATAAAGTTTCCCCCAACCTCAAACGCGCCGTCTTAGCTAGTGAAGATGGTCACTTTTATGGGCATCATGGCATTAACCCCACTGGTGTTGGTCGTGCCATAGTAGTTAATATGGTAGCGGGAGGTGTGAAAGAAGGTGGTTCTACCATCACCATGCAATTAGTTAAAAACCTATTTTTATCTCAAAAACGGGCTTTTACGCGGAAATTGGCAGAGGCTGTCCTAGCAATTCGTTTAGAGCAAATCCTCAGTAAAGACGAAATTCTAGAAATGTACCTCAATCAAGTTTATTGGGGTCATAACAATTACGGTGTGCAAACAGCAGCCCGCAGTTATTTTAATAAATCAGCAGAATATTTAACTTTGGGTGAATCAGCTATGATGGCAGGTTTAATCCAAGCACCAGAAGAGTTTAGCCCTTTTGCGAGTATGAAACTTGCCAAACAGAAACAAAAAGAAGTTCTGGGGCGGATGGTAGAGTTAAATTGGATCACCAAAAAAGAATATGATGATGCCCTGAAACAACCAATTAAACTGGGTAAGATCAGGTCTTTTCAGGGTAGTGCCTCACCTTACATCACCAATACTGTAGCTCAAGAGCTGGCGAAAAAATTTGGTCGTGATTCCCTGCTTAAAGGCGGAATGCGCGTCCAAACCACTGTTGATGCTAAATTCCAAACAATGGCTGAAGAAACCGTCAAAGAATGGCATGAAAAGCTTCAGTCCCAAGGGTTATCTAAGAATCAAATGGCGCTAGTGTCAATTGATCCTCGCACTCACTTCGTGAAAGCCCTTGTCGGTGGTGTAGATTATAAACTCAGTGAATTTAACCGAGCTACCCAAGCCCAACGCCAACCAGGTTCTTCATTCAAGCCTTTTGTTTATTATGCCGCCTTTGCTACTGGTAAATATACACCTGATACCACAGTCATAGATGCTCCAGTTAGTTATCAAGATGGTAATGGTTGGTACTACCCGAAAAACTACGATGGTAGTTTCTCAGGAGCGATGTCAATTCGCACAGCCCTTGCCCAGTCTCGCAACATTCCGGTCATTAAACTTGGTAAAGCGGTGGGGATGAATAAAGTCATTGAAACCTGCCGGACTTTGGGTATTATGAGTCCAATGGAACCAGTTACTTCTCTACCTTTGGGCGCTATTGGTGTTACTCCCTTAGAAATGACTAGCGCTTATGCTACATTGGCTAATTATGGTTGGCAGTCACCACCCACAGTAATTGTTCGCATTACCGATAGTGCTGGTAATGTGATTCTCGATAATACACCCAAACCAAAACAAGTTTTAGATCCTTGGGCTTCAGCAGCTACTATTGATATTATGACTTCAGTAATGACTGAAGGTACAGGTAAAAATGCTGCAATAGGTCGCCCTGCTGCTGGTAAGACAGGAACTACATCCTCAGAAAAGGATATTTGGTTTATCGGTACTGTACCGCAGTTAACTACTGCTGTGTGGGTAGGGAGAGACGATAGCAAACAACTGGCACGTGGAGCAACTGGTGGGGTCATGGTAGCCCCTATATGGCGGGACTTTATGACAAAGGCGCTCAAGGGTGTACCTGTAGAAAAGTTTAAGTCTACTTCTCAGTTTCCACGTCCTAAATCAAATTAAGAGGGAACAGGGAACAGGGAACAGGGAACAGGGAACAGGGAACAGGGAACAGTCAAAAGTTCTCTATCCTCCCCTACTGTCACTGCTTCCAGTTCTCAGTCATTTTGTTTTTTCCAATTCCGCTTTCATCCTTTCTAAGGTCACGTTCATTTGCTCAAACATTTGTTGTGGAGTTACGCCAAACTGACCTAGTTGAGTTTTTAGTTGCTGCATGGTCATTTGTGCCATGAAATCCTCTGATAGCTCGAAACGCTTCATGAAGACGCGGTATCTATCCATCATGGACTCCATTTGCTCAATAAACAGCTTCTTGCCCTCGCGGTCAAATTTGCCGTAGTGGTTGCCAAGTTGAATCAGTGCTTGATAGTCTTCAAACAATTGCTTGGCTTCTTGCTGCACTATTTCAGAGTCGAAGAATCCCATTTTGCTTTTCTTTAACTTAATGCTATTAGTTGAGTAGCTCCGAATTTTGCCTTTATGTCTTATTTTATTGTAGAAGATTCATCTGGGGAAACTACTTCGGTTAAAGTAGGGGTTTTTACCGGAATTTCACTACTTGACTTCAAGTATAGAGTTCGTTGACACTCTCCGGTCTAAAGACGCGGAGATTATTTTTTGTAGGTTGGATGAAGCGACAGCGCAACCCGACGTATTTGTTGGGTTATGGCTAACGCCTCCCGTCAGGGATACGTACCTCAACCCAACCTACTACTAATCTATGTAAGTAGGTTGGCGTTGAAAATTGTCGTTATGGCAAGGCAAGAGGCAAAAGGCAAGAGGCAAGAGGGTTTGGGCGATTTTACGTCTCTTTACACAGTTTGGTTTTATTGTGTTCACCTACTTAACTTGACCCATTAGTTGACGAATTGAGTAGAATGGCTATAGATAAAATGATATTCACTAAACGAAAAAGCCGTACTATTGCTGCTATTCTAGCATTTTCCGGCACATTAACGGTTTCGGGTTTACATAAATTTTACTTGGGACAGCCACTTTGGGGAATTCTATATGTTTTGTTGTCTTGGACACCTATTCCCAAGGTGGCTTGTGCTATTGAAGGGGTTTGGTATTTAACTCAAGAGGAAGAAACTTTTGATCGATATTTTAATTTGGGTGAGTCGGTAACGAGAGTACCATCACCAGTTGGTAATCAAGTGGAATCGGTTGCTAATGCTTTGCGTGAGTTAGAAGCACTCCGTCAAGATGGATTAATTTCTGAGTATGAGTTTGAGCAAAAACGTCGTCAGATGTTGGATCAGATTTAGGTGATTGGTAAAAGGATCGGGTTAAGAATGAATAAGTGGCTACCTTTAAATCTGAAATTGCAAAGGCTTCGCGCTAAGTTGATAAATGATCCCTATTATCGTTTGCAGTCCTGGGAAGAGGTGCAAATGGCGGCTGAGTTGGGTTTGGGTGTTGATGCTAATCAGGCGACTGTGGATGATTGGCTGCGGTTACCTGGGTTGTCAATTCACCAAGGGCGATCGCTTGTGGAACTTTCTCGCGCTGGTGTGGTATTCTACTGTATTGAAGATGTGGCGGCGGCTTTGGGTTTGCCAGTACAACGATTAGAACCCTTAAAACCTTTGCTGAATTTTAATTATTATGATCAGAATTCCCTGGATAAACCTCAGCCGATTAATCCTAATACTGCTTCGGTAGAAAGTCTTGCCAAAATCCCTTTTATAGATTTATCTTTAGCACAGATAGTTGTGGAAAACCGTGTGGCTGCTGGTTCTTACCGGAGTTTAGCAGATTTTCAACAACGTTTAGAATTATCTGGGGATGCGATCGCTCAATTAATGTATTATTTACGCTTTTCGTAGGGGCGCAGGGCTTGCGCCCAGTTGTCAGTTGTTAATTGTAAGTAAACTAGATTAAGCCGATGCGGTCAAGAGGCCAGAAGCGGAACGTGGCGCGACCGATGACGTTTTGACTGGGGACAAAACCCCAATAGCGAGAATCATTACTATCATTCCGATTGTCTCCCATGACGAAAAATGCGCCTTCTGGGACTTTGATTTCTGGAAATGGGCTGTTTGGTGGTTCGGCAATGTAGTCTTCTGTTAAGGCTGTACCGTTGAGGTAAACTTTACCTTGAGCGATACTAATTATTGCGCCTGGTTCACCAATTACCCGTTTGATAAAGGCTTGGTTTTGAGAATATCCACGTCTTTGTAGTTCTGGTGGTGAGTTAAAAACGATGATATCGCCGATTTTGGGAGGATGAAGGCGGTATGATACTTTTTCTACAACTAAGCGATCGCCTGTGTGCAAGGTAGGATACATTGATTCTGAGGGAATCAGGCGTGGTTCAGCAATAAATGTCCGAATTAGAAGCGCTAAACACAGGGCAATAGTTATTAAAACTAAATTTTCCTGCCAACTACTCCAGATTTTTGTTTGTGAAGAAGTATCTTTAATATCACTTTTGTGAGGAGTCATAGTTAACAGTGTAAGTGGGGGAAGTGGGGGAAGTGGGGGAAGTG